>JAICRN010000769.1 GCA_025937335.1 Microcoleus sp. TY_ISSM_2_bin.22 | reverse complement strand
TGAGCCGTGGCTGTGGTGCGATTCTCACCCCTTCAGCCGTGCCAGCCATCCAATCACCCCAAAACCCCACACACCGCCCTAAATGGTGCATTTTTCACCCTTGCCAGTGCCAGCAGTCCGATCGCCTCTCACCTGGTCACAGTCGATCGCCTCGGAGTCATCCTATCGCCCTGTTGAATCTGGCAATTTGAAGGGGTAACGACAGCCGAAAAAAATCACCCCCTCAAAAAAACACCTACCCACAGGCGCAAATTTTATCCTTCAACCCGATTCAAATTCCAGTCGTAAGGCAAAAAAACGATCGCCCATCCATCACCCACAGCCGCCTCGGGCCCCAAATAACCGCCCACATACTCAGCCACCGAACCCGCCGCCTTTACAAAATCCTCGCCGTACCACTTAAAAATCTTGCTCAAATAAAGCGTCTTTTTCTGGGCATCATATCGCACCTTATCAGGATTGTGAATAAAACGGCTCGCATCCGCTTCTAGTTGAGTCCGTACCGACTCCGGGAAATAAGCCCCCCGGCGCAGCAGCGGGCACCCGACAGCAGCGCAAACTAATGCAAAATGGATGCGCGGTTCCGCAAATTCCGGCCGCAAAATTGCGTGTTCGATTTGATTGAGACTGTACTTTTTGCCGCCAATAATCGAATTTGAACGGGTGAAAAAATCCAAAAAACTCAGCCAGTTGGGAATTCCCAAAACTTTGGGACGGATGGACGCGATCGGATATACTTCCAGAACTTGAGAAATTGCGATCGCATTGTACGCATTCAGCCACAACGCCAGCCGCGCATCCGCATCAGTACCATCCGCTAAATCCACATCCGCCAAACTTTCCAGCCACGCCCTCAAAACATCCGCCCCCTCAGCTTTCCAGCCCCGATAATTGACGCGGCCGAAATCGTCAACGTAGCGTTGCAGCAACTCGTCCCAAATCGTAAAGTCGATCGTACCGATCATTTATTACTATCCATATGATAAGGCGGGCATTGCTTTAACTTCTGCTTCTATTTAATACTACCGTCAATCGATTTTAGATTTTAGATTTTAGATTTTAGATTGACTTGCGCGAGATAAATGCTCTTTCTTGAGGATTTTAGATTTTCGATTAAAGAATTGATTCCACGGATAAATGCGGGGGCTTGTACCACCTTTGAAATTCTTGGTCAACCAGAATAATACCTCCAACGGTAGGATTTTTTAGATTAGACCCCTCAAACGGGCTCTGGTTAAATTAGCCTGAGTAAAATTAGCGCCTTGTAAATTAGCTTGCGGCCAAGCAGCCCCGCTCAAATTTGCCCCTGGCAAATTCGCATTTGCTAAACTCGCCTGCGGCAGGGGAATGTGGATCAAATCGCCGCCCAGAAACTGGTTAGTTTACCACAACTAAGCTGAAGTGCATTTAAATTGTATAGTCAAATTTAAGAAAAGTCTTGTGGGGTGGGCGTCTCGCCCGCCCAAAAAATACAATTTAGATGCCCAACAGCTTAATTGACTTGCTGCGGCTTAGGTGAAATCAGTGGTGTAGCCAACCCGAAAATCATTCCCGATGAAACTACTCCTAAAGTTACAGATTTCCTGCTCTTTACATTCTACAATCTTAAAAGATTCTTAATTTCAATTTCAACGGGGATCGGTTTCTTCCGGCACAACACCCCTCTCACTTTGAGCTGCAATTTTTTTAATTTCCCTTACCTTCCTAACAAATTATGACGGATCGAACCAACTTTTTCGATAAACTGTTAGCGGCTGTTGAAAACAATCAAAGTTTGCTGTATCTAGCCCTCGACCCCGACCCGGAAACCTTGCCCGCGCTGGTTTCGATGACTGGGGAGGAAACTCAAACTTTTGTAACTGATTTGTTTGCCAAGCTGAAATGTGCGATCGACCAAACAGCCGATTTAATCTGTGCCTGCAAAATCACCCTCGGTTTTTACCAATCTCTCGGTATTCCCGGTTGGGCATTGCTGCAACAAATTTTAACAATTATTCCCCCTCACCTGCCAGTAATTTTAGATGCCAAACACTGCGATTTAAATACGAGCACAGTGTTTGCCAAAATTGTATTTCAAGACTGGCAAATTGACGCTATTACTTTAAGTCCCTATGCGGGATTCGACCAAGTAGCGCCTTTTTTGTTATACGCCGGAAAAACTATTTTTGTGCTCTGTGCCACCGCCAACCCTTCAGCGGAGGCTGTGCAAGAATACCCAACACCAAACAACCCTTTTTACTTGCAATTAGTCCGACTCTCTCAAACTTGGGGAACTCCCGAAAAAGTCGGTTTAGAAGTAGGAGTAATGCCGGATATGTTAGCCCGCATCCGCAAAGAGGCTCCTGAACGCCTAAT
>JAICRN010000053.1 GCA_025937335.1 Microcoleus sp. TY_ISSM_2_bin.22 | reverse complement strand
GAAATCCCCGATCTTGTTAAACTCGGCATCAAGAGCTTCAAGATCGAAGGCCGGCTCAAGTCGCCGGAGTATGTGGCGGCGGTGACGCGGGTGTATCGCAAGGCGATCGATACCGCGCTCATTCCCATCTCAAATCTCAAATCTCAAATCTCAAAGGGTATTAACTGGTGTATCATAGCACCAAAAATACCCGGTAAAAACTATGGACGGACTGGCCTACCTACATTTAGCTGAAACTTGGGAAACGGTTGCGTGTCAAACTCGATCGACCAACTCAAAAATACACCTGAATTTAGCCTCAACTCCTTTACTTTTCTTTACGATCGCTCTCACAATTTTAAATTTAGTCAATCCCGCACTCGCCCTCAAAAAAGGCGATTCAGGCCCGGAAGTTGCAAACCTCCAGAAAACTCTGCAAGCAGCAGGATATTTTGGCGGTAAGGCTACAGGATTTTACGGTTCTCTCACTCGCGCTGCTGTGAAAAAGTTTCAAGCAGACAACAACCTGAAAGTTGACGGAATTGTCGGCCCTAAAACCTTGTCAGCACTGAAAGGTAAGCCAGAAGACGCAAGCATGGAAGCTGCGGAAAAAATCTCGCCAAATGTCGATCGACCTTCGCCATCTCCTAGAGCCACAGAAAACACAAACCAACCCGAAGATACAAATCAAAATCCGCCTCAAGAACCTCTATTTCAAGATACCTCTTTGCCACCATTTAAAACAGAAAATTCCGAGGATATAGAAAGTCAATCACCGCCACAAAGGCTAGTAAATCTTCCCGACAACACTCTCGGAAAAATGACCTTAAAAAAAACCATTTACGGTAACATCTCGCCCAAATCAATAGTTTATTCGGGTTCGGGTTTGTTTTTTGCTCAAAACATGATGTACCGCCACACAATCACAGTTTATGACAGGAACTTTAAATTAGTCAAGACTATTCCCGATACAGTAAACTTATCCAAGTTTGGTTTTTCTAAACTCAAAGGCAATTATCAAGGCTCTCCAGTAGAAGCAGCTTTTTCAACCGATGGAAAATATGCCTATGTATCCAACTACAAAATGTACGGTTCGGGGTTTAGCAATCCGGGAACCGACAGGTGCTCTCCAGCGGCAAAACACGACCAAAGTTTTCTGTACCGCATCAATACCCAAACTTTGAAAATAGAAAAGGTAATTCCTGTAGGTGCAGTTCCAAAATTTAATGCTGTTTCGCCTGACAATCGCTTCGCCCTCGCTAGCAATTGGTGCAGTTGGGATTTGAGCGTAGTTGATATCAATAAAAATCTCGAAGTCGAGCGGGTGAAACTGGGTGCATATCCTCGGGGTATTGTTGTCACTCCCGACTCAAAAAATGCCTATGTTGCCATCATGGGCTCTTCCAATATTGCGAAAGTCAGCCTCATAGACTTTTCGGTAGAATGGCTGAGAAATATTGGCAATGCGCCGCGTCACTTGACGATCGATCCCAACGGAAAGTATCTTTATGCAACTTTGAACGGTGAAGGAAATGTGGCAAAAATTGACCTAAAAACTGGTAAAGTGGTGGACAAAGTTTCGACAGGAAAAGCACCTCGCAGCATGACAATTTCTGATGAGGGCAAACTGCTTTATGTGGTCAACTATTTCTCGAATACTGTTAGCAAAGTTAGGACGAGCGATCTGAAAGTCCTGCAAACAGTGAAGGTTAATTCAAGCCCGATCGGGATTACTTACGATCCGGAAACTAATCAGGTTTGGGTAGCTTGCTATTCGGGCAGTATTATGGTGTTTCAAGATTAATTTAGTTGTTTCGCAGAGAGGGCTTCAGTCCTGACTACAAACAAGAGCGATTAAATGCTATTGTGGGGCGGCCGATGAGCAACGCCCCTAAAATATTACCTGGACAACTTTACAGGCTTCACGACATACTCAGAAGACTTAGCAGGAACTTGACCTTTTTTGGCCATAGCTTGGTAAATCATGGCTGCTACTTCAGCGCGAGTTGCTGTTCTATTAGGCTGCAAAAGTGTGCGCTTCGGGTGGTTGACAACAATGCCAGCTTCTGTGGCTGATGCTACTTTGTTAACTGCCCATTTCGGCACTTTTGCCCTGTCTGTATAAACTCGTAAAGTTTTGGTTGCTTTTGTTGATGGTTTCAGGCTCAAACCGCTTGCTAAAGCTGCGATTACTTCAACACGCGGAATCTGTTTTTCGGGACGGAACTCATTGTTTGGGTATCCTTTAAGATATCCAGTTGTGACGGTGTGGTCGATCGCAGGAGCGACAGGACTCTTGTCTTTTACGTCTTTAAAATCAATTGGTTTTCGGATCGGCTCTTTGTCGTCGGACATTCGCTGAATCAAGCGCGCTAGTTCGGCTCGCGTCATCGGTTCGTCGGGACGAAATTTGCTGTCGGTCAAATCAGTAAAGATTTTCCGATCGACTAAAGCTACAATGAACGGACGCGCCCAATATTGGTCCGGAACATCGGAGAGTATAACGGGCCCAACTTTCGGTTTATCGGCTTTCGGTTTATCGGCTTTCGGTTTGGTAATTGCCGGATCTGGAGTCGATCGCACAACTGGCTTGGGAGGAACAACGATTACACCCACCGGAGGATTTTGCGGTAAAACCGGCCCTAAAGGTGCAACAGGTGCGACATCAGGTTTTGAAGGAACGGGCGTTGTAGCGGGCGATCGCAAATCCGAATTGGGCGCCGCAGGCGTTAATATTCCCGGGCTCGCGGGCGTAACAGCAGGTTGAGAGAAAACGGCTGGAAATTGCCAATTTCTGGCATTCAATCGATCGGGATTTTTACCTGTTACCCAAAATAAAATTGCTCCCATCGTGCCGAAGGCAACCAAGATAGCAATCAATTCATCCAATCCTAGACGGTTTCTTTCCCCTGACGGGGGTTGTGAAGAAGACATATTGTCACCTACATACCAATGTAGAAATTAAATCACATATTTTTTGGGTCTGGTGGTGACTGAAATAAATAAATCAACTATTCCAAAGTTCTCACTGTCAATACTTGCGGCGGCGTCGAATCTGGAGGATAAATAAAATCAACTTTTATCGATCGCGTTTCTGTCGCAGCCAACCTCAACTTTACCATCGGTTCCACAACTTGACCGACACGTTGCCATAAATGCAAGTAGCGAGTTACATCGTAACCTCTATCATCTTGGTAGCGCAGCCGCACAGTACCTCGAAAATAAGGAAAATCCAGCGGAGGTTGGCGAAACCGCAAGCCATTTTTTGAGAGTTTATCTTCTTTTAAAGGCGTTTCCAAACTCACCGCTATTGTTTGCGGTTTCTGTGCCGTGTTATGCAGCGGCAAAATCAGATTGTAGTGTACGCCGTAATTGCCGTGGGCTTCGTAAGCGGTGTCGGGATAGCGCGCCAGCATTTTTCCGGCTTGCACTTGTTGGGTTCCCAAAGTACCCCCGCGCAAAGTAGAGATCGCATACGATATCGCTTTTCCAGTCTGGGGAATTGCCAGATTTTTAGCATCGCGATCGACTAATTCCGCTTCCCATCCAGAACCTTGCTGCACCCCTGCCACGCGGCCGTAAATCAGGCTTCCCGAAGTCGCGTCGGGGGGAGTCGGGGTTTTGTCGCGGGGGCCAGCCAAACCGCCATTATTCAGCAATTGCTGCCATTCTTCGAGAGTTGGCGCGCGCTCGCCCCCATCAGCATTTTCAGGTGCATACATTGCCAAAGTAGCGGCATAAACCTTGCCGCTACTTTTGAGCCGCACAAAGGTAGAACGACCATTTATCGGCTTTTCCAGACCCCGCACGGGAATAGGGCGATTCATCAACAATGCGGTTTCTCCCGGTGCAACGAGCAGTTTTTCGGGAAAATCCGGCTGCCGCATTCCCCGCAAAACGTTATCGACAGCGCGAATCCCAGGGCCGGAATATACTTCGCCGTCTGGACTCTCACTTAGTGCTGGTTTTTGTTTGAACGGTGCGTCTGGTTCCATCAGGTAACTGGCTGCCTGTAACACTTCCACCGTCACGGGTTCGGAGCTGGGATTGTAGAGCAAAGCTCCTATATACAACGTGCGTAAATTCGGCGGAGTGTGAGAAAAGTGGTGAGCAAACAGGTTGAATTGCCCTTGAAAGGCAAAGTTAAGGTGAGCTGCGGGGACTTTTTTCCCGTCTGGGGGAAAGGTTGAGAGCAAAATGCCTTCTTTTTTGACCCATTCGGGACTGTTGCTGTTGAAGAGGGGGATGCTGTCGAGTTTTCCGGGGAGCGATCGCACTTCGGCATCTAGTACAATTTCCTCTGGTGCTGGTTTTGCGGGAATAGATTGTACGGGTTTTTTAAGTAAAAATAATCCGCCGACTGCACAAAGGGCGAGTGTAGAAATACCAGCAATTCGAGAAAATAGATTTGGTTTCTGAATCATCAAAGTTAACTGTCAAACCAATCTCTGTACATCTTCCACCGACAGCGACAGCGCCTGAGCCACTTGCTCTACGGTTAAACCCATTGCCAGCAGTTGGGGAATCGCATCCCGTTGGGTTTGTTCTGCGCGATCGGCTCGCTCTCGCTCAGCGTCAGCGCGTTGGCGTTCCTGTTCGGTATGGAGGCGTTCTAGTTTAGCTTGTTCGCTACCAGTTAACAACAAATTCCCCTGATTATCCCACCAACGCAACCATCGCTGATGCTGATTTTGATAGCTACCTTCCCACACACCTAACTCTACTCCCATCAGGTCGATCGGATAATGCCCGCGATCGTTCGGTTGCAAACGGCGATAACGAGTATTCACCCAGTTATAGACTTCCAATTCGCTCGTTTTAATGATGTATATCGCATAGTAAGGAATGTGAATAATCTGCTCGTATACCCAAAACTTTCCGGGTTTCTGGTTGACACCTTCTGGTAAGCGAGATAAGGGAGTATTGTTTCGTTCTTCAGAGCCATTACCACTAGCAAATTCGATCGCAATCAATGGCACAATATACTCGCGCCAAATCACGTAAGAGCGGCGAATTTCCCCATCTATTAGGGGCGGAACGTTGGGAACGTAGAACCAGTCAGGCGCTTCGGCTCCCTTTTCTGGAGGGTCGGTTTCGCGCCAGTAAATGCCACAATCTTGCCCGATCGCATATTGTCCGTCGGGGTGAAGGGTTTGCAGTGTAGTTTCCAGGGAGTCGGTGAGTAGGATACTCTGGGGATGTTCTTGGAAGTTTTTCACAAACGTGCCGTCGGAGTCTGGGAGTTGCGTGTGATCTGGAAAGGCGGGAGGTAATGTGGTGGGGTTGAGGCTTTGGGTCATGTCAGCTATCCGATGGTGAAAGGACAGATGCTTTATTAATTAGAGCATAGCGATCGCTGATTGAGAGGCTTTATACTGTTGGTCGCTCACTGTTTGATCACCGCACCGCGATCGCGAAGCACATCAACCCCGGCTCAATGACCTTCTATTTGTCTAAAGTCTGTTACATTACGATCGTAATTAAGCATTTGGCGAAGAGCTATGCGGTCAATTGAACAACTGACAGAAGAGCTTTTATCTTTGCCTAGAGAATCAAGAGCACTTTTGGCAGAAAAACTCGCAGAAAGTTTAGAATTAGATATCGACCCAATAATTCAGGCAGCTTGGACAACTGAGGCTCATAGACGACGTAACGAGATCCGAATTGGTGCTTTGCAAGCAATTCCGGGGGATGAAGCGTTAGCTCAAGTGAGGCTGTTGCTCGATCCATGAGATATGTATTTCATCCTGAAGCACTTGCTGAATATTCTGAAGCTGTCCAATACTATGCAGAACAACGTTCTGAAGTAGCACAGATGTTCATTAATGCTATTGAGGATGCTGTGTATCGAATTAGGGAATCTCCGACTCGCTGGGCTATAGTTGATGAAGATGTTCGCCGATGTTTGACGCGGAAATTTCCCTATAGCATCCTTTACACGATCGAGCAAGACTACATTTTGATTCTCGCAGTAACGCATTGCAGTCGAGAGCCTGGGTATTGGAAAAGCCGCAAATAATTGAAACATTCAGCAATCCAACATTTAAAATGTCTGAGATAACTCTGCTACATGAAATTGCTCATTGCCCCCATGCACGGTTCTGTCGAGAAAATCCTGCTGCTGAACATCCATGTAGCGAAATTGTTAATTATCAAAAGTCGCTCAATTTAGACGATTTTCAAGTACCTGAGCCTTGGAGTGGACATATAGAGAAAGCTCCTATTCTTTTTCTGAGTTCAAATCCATCAATTGGCTCTGTTGAAAACTACCCAAATTGGTCTTGGTCAGACGATGATATGGAAGATTACTTCAGTTATCGTTTTGGAGGGGGACGCAAGGAATGGATCGTCAATGGTACGAAATCCTTACTAATGGACGGGACATATAGCCATGCTGTTAAGTTCTGGGCAGCAGTCCGGCAACGTGCTATGGAGTTATTTGAACGGGATGTGGTTCCAGGAATTGATTATGCGCTTACCGAAATAGTGCATTGTAAATCCCATAATGAAATTGGCGTAGAACGAGCGCAATATAAATGTGTTGAAGCCTATTTGTTGAGGACTTTAGAACTGGCAGGGGCAAAAGTAATTGTGGTGCTGGGAGTAGGTGCAAGGAAAGCAATTCAAAGTCAATTCAATATCCCTGAAAAAATCTCAGTGTCTGAGGCAATAAAGATAGGGAGCCATGAAAGATTTTTTGCTTTCCTTCCACATCCAAATGCCCACAGCTATCGTTCTTTTTCCAAGTGCTTTCAGGATGATGATATTGAAAAGTTACGTGCATCTTTGCATCTGTGAAAAAATGGTCAGTGATGCACATGGTCAAAGTTACTTCAACGAGCGATCGCCCGATTGAAAACTTTACTTTCTAATGAGCAAGATGCGATCGCGTTATGATAGTAAGTATCGGCTGATTGTGGCAATTCGTTATGACCTTGGTATTATTTTCATCCGATTTATTGGCACTCATGCCGAGTATGACAAAGTAGATGCAGAAATAGTCTAAATAGAGGTGGATGTATGGAATTGCGCCCAATTAGAAATGAAACCGACTATCAGGAAGCCCTTCAAGAAATCGAGTTACTGTTTAATGCAGCCCCAAATAATCCTGAGTACGATCGATTAGATGTACTCAGCACCTTAGTGGAAGCCTACGAGAAGAAACACATTCCGATCGCAATCCCCGATCCGATCGAAGCCATTTATTATTACATGGAAACTCGCGGATGGTCTCGTCGCGATTTAGAGTCATGTCTCGGTAGTCGCCCCAGGGTATCCGAGGTTTTATCTCGTAAAAGTTCCTTGACCTTGGAGATGATTCGGAAGTTGAATCAAGAACTGGGGATTCCCACTGAAATTATCATCCAACCGTATAAGTCGGTAAAAATCCCCGCGTAACAATATAACTCGATCTACCTTGGTAGTTGTAGGGTGTGTCGCTGCGGGAAACTTCCCACTAAGGCGCAGATATTCGAGGGCGACGCACCCTACATTCTTACCGCCTTCTACTCCCGAAAGATCCACTCCGACTGGGTTGACGAGAACTCCTGCCGCTACCAAAACTCGGCTGCCGCTTGTATTGATTTTGACGTTGCTGCGGCGATCTCCTCAAAGTGCTGCCGCCGTAACCCGAACCGGTCGATCTATTATTGGGATTTGAACGTACTGAGGGTCTTACTGGCTGGTTGTACGTGGGCGATCGCAAGCGGCCGGTCGTCCTTAAAACTTGACGGTTTCTCACCTCAGGAGGCGGAGTTCGGTAGCGAGTTTGATATTGGTTAACAGCTTGGCTGTAAGTATTGCCATAGCCGCCATATCCTGTCATAATTCCCGGCTGATAGACTGGCGGCATATAATATTGCGGTCTAAATAACAAACTGCCGATCGCCTGACCGGCTATAGCCCCAGCAAACGGTGCCCAGAAGCCAGATTGCTGTCTCACTACTACGGTTTGGGGCTGACCGGTTTGAGGGTTAGTGACAGTTTCAGTCACGTTGTGAACGTACTCAATTTTAAAATCTTCTGTCAAATGCAAAACCGCTTTATTGTTATCCAGATTTAGATAACTTTTCTTGCCGGCAGATATTTCTTCATTCGTTAAGCGAGCCATTTGCAAATCCCTAGTGCGGTAAACTGGGGGACTGCCGGCGGGAGTATTCAGCAACATTAAACTGTATTCACCATCCGCATCGTTGTAGGTAGCTTGCTGTACGGGATATTGACCTTGAGCCAAGTTATTGTTTGCCGCCGGACGCACCGTGTTAACATTAGTATTTGCAGCCGGATTGGCAGGAGGTTGTGGGGTAGGAGAACCGCAGGCTGTTGCCGTCCATAACAAAGTTAAAGCCATTAAATAAATTGTCAGTTTTCGCAGCATCATCATAAATAGTTATTGGTAATTAGTAAGGAAAAAGGAAGAAGCAAACAACTTCTAGCTCGGGTTCTGTGAATTGCGTGTTCTGAATCAAGGTAACTGGTAATTATCAACGACTCGATTTACATTATATCGCTAATCCAGCTTGCAGTCATGACTTGAGTTCTTATTTATTCCCAGCTTGAGGAATTCCCTCCTCACTACAAACCTGTGTTATTTTCCCTCTTTTGCGCTCATCCGCTTGGAGTGGACATCGTTTTTGTCGGAGCGAATTATCTTCGCGGCTTCGATGGTTGGGATTTTTCTAGTTTTTAAAGGGGAATGAGTTCGGGGAAATTGACCAACACTTGGTCGCTGGTAAGTTCGTCACCCAACTGTGCGGGAGAAAAGTGAACTTGCACAGCTCGGAGCCTTTGCTGGTAATTTAAATTAATCATTGCTTTTAAACCGACTTTCAGCGCGCTGATGTCAGCGAGGTCTGTTTCTAGGGCAGGAACTTCGCCTTCATAAGCAACTGTCAGCATCACTACGACATTTCTAGTTACCGGCAAAGACAAGGGGGAATTTTTATCGTAAACAGATGTGCTGTATTGAGGCTCGCTGAGATAGCGCTCGGCGGAATCAGTGAAAAGTTCATCCACATAATCGCCGGCTTCGCCTTCATTCCAAAAAACATCGCCTTCATTGGCTGCTGCTTGCCAGTAGTTGTCGTACTGCAACAGGTGATTGCAAATTTCTACAAGACCTTCTCCTAAAACTACTATGTCGCCATCGGCATCAATTGCTTTTCTGGCGGTGCGGTTGAGAACTCCTAACAGCGGTGCAACTTCTTCGCCTGTTAGGTGAACGAACACCCGGCAAACTGCCAGTCGAGTTTTACCTGTAAATTGATTGAACCGATCGCGCCAAGCATTCATAATAACCTATAGTTGTAATTTCTAGGGCTATATTTCCTACGATAGCAGGCGATTTGCACTCTTGCCGTCTACCCTCAGATTGATCTGAAGAGTATTTTTACCGAGCGCCTCGGCAGCCTACTGTCTTACTTTGACCCATCTAACTTTATAGCAGTTTTCAATCGGATCGAATACAGTTCCAATACAGTAGGGAAACCGCACAGCCTTGTCCTGACAATCAAGCATCTAGGATACAAGCCCCCGGATTCATTCCTTCGCCGACTCAAGACCCAGAAATAAAAACCTGTATCCGATAAAGGAGCCCCCGAATTTATCCGTGGGGTCAATACTTCAATTCTTTAATCTAAAATCTAAAATCTAAAATCTAAAATCGATTGACTGCCGCCAACCGGAAACCGCTTCATTTCAGGACAATTTCTCAACGAGCATAGGGCCCTTTTTTCAAAACCTCAGCCAAAGCGTTACCGTTATCTCGCAAACCTTCGTAAAAAAACATCACTTCTCCTTGAATCCCGCGAGATCTGTTGTAAGCAATTACTTGCAACAACAGTTCGGGAGTTATGCTATATTTGCTGCCTCGATTCGTCAACAAAATCCCGGGCGACACGCACTTTACTTGCTGCCCGCTAAGCTGTCTCTCAATCAGTTTATCTACCAATTGTTTGTAAGCGTTAAAATCGCGGCGGTAAAACTGCGGGTGAAGCAGATCGACCAAATTTTTGTCAACCCAAGCTTTAGAATCTTGCAAGTATTCCACCAGTCCCCAGTCATAAGGACTCGGCGACATCGATAGCAACAAATCAGGATTAATAGCTTTCACTTCTCGGTGTAAACGAGCCACAAACTCAGTAATAATATCAGCACGCCACTGCAACCAATGTTGCTCTTTGCAATCCGACGGTGCTTCTCTACCGCACTGTTCTCGATATCGTTTAACGGTTTTTTCGTCGTAACCGCCTTCTACCGGAAACGCAATGCGATCGTCTCCTTGAACGCCGTTTACCGGATAATTCTTGGCGACTTCCAGCATCAATCCCAGCACAAAGTCTTGCACTTCGGGGTCAAGAGAATTCATCCAGTCAAAGTTATTTTTCTTAAGTAAATTGCCGCTGGAATCACGGGCTGCCCACTCAGGTTTTTTTGCCAGCAAATGACCGCCCTTGCTATTGTAAGAACTGACAAATCCGTATTCAAAACAAGGAATCACTTTTAAACCAACTCTTTTTGCCTCAACGCATATTTCTGCTAAGGGGTCGCGACCTTGATAGCGCGAGTCAATTTCTACCCCAAATTTTTCTCGCATAATTTGAGAAGGATAAGCCGTAAAACCCTGGTTCCAAATTATAGGAAAAACGGTATTAAATCCCGTATCGGCGAGAAAGTCCATTGCCTCAGCAATTCGCTCTTTTGATGTGAGCACTTTGCAGTCAGTGGTGGGTATCCAAACACCGCGAATTCCAGCAGCCTTGTCACCCGGAAACGAACTTGGCAGCGTTGCTGGATTTGGTGCAGAAAATCCAGCCACCAACCGCTGTTGGATCGAAGAGGCAAAACTGCGAATTGCTGATTGAAAAGGTGTGAAAAATCGCATTTATTCTTTTTTTGTTGTAAGGTGGGCACTGCGCCCGCTACGTTATTAATTGGTAGCACCCGATATTATTTATGGATAAGATGCGCCGAAGAACACCCGATATTATTTAGGGATAAGGTGCGCATTGCGCACCCTACCTTGATTCGTAGCACCCGATATTATTTATGGATCAGGTGCGCGGCGCGCACCCCAAAATTGTACTATCCAGCGACAGCAGACAACTGCTGGCTCAAAGCTTCTTTCAAGAGTTCTGCCTTATCGGTTTGCTCCCAAGGCAAGTCTAAATCAGTGCGCCCGAAGTGACCGTAAGCCGCCACATCTTGATAGAAACGGCCGCCTCTTTCAGCAGGCAAATTCTGCAAGTTAAATGCCTGAATGATTCCCGCAGGACGCAGTTCAAAATGCTGCTTCACAACTTCCAACAAGCGATCGTCATCAACTTTCCCAGTGCCAAAAGTTTCGATCGTGATGCTGACCGGCCGCGCCACGCCTATGGCATAACTCAACTGCATTTCGCACTTGTCGGCCAAACCTGCCGCCACGATATTTTTAGCAACATAGCGGCAAGCATAAGCCGCGCTGCGGTCTACCTTGGTGGGGTCTTTCCCAGAAAAAGCACCGCCGCCGTGACGCGAATAGCCGCCGTAGGTATCCACAATAATTTTGCGGCCCGTCAAACCCGAATCTCCTTGAGGCCCGCCGACCACAAATTTGCCGGTGGGGTTGACAAGAAAGCGAGTTTCTGCATCCGGCTTCACGTTAATATCGGCAAACACGGGTTGGACGACAGCAGTCCAAAGGTCTTCTTTGATTTTGGCTTGAACTGCGGCCGTTTCTGTGATGTCGCCGATCGTTTCGGTGTGCTGCGTAGAAATTAAAATCGTATCTATGCCAACGGGTTTGCCGTCCTCATAGACTACTGTAACTTGGCTTTTGCCGTCGGGACGCAGGTAAGATAACTGACCGGTTTTGCGGACTGCTGCCAGTTGACGGCAAATCCGGTGCGCTAAACTGATCGGCAGAGGCATCAATTCCGGCGTTTCGTTGCAAGCAAAGCCGAACATCAAGCCTTGGTCGCCGGCTCCAATGGCGTCTAATTCCTCTTCACTCGATTGTTCCCGGCTTTCGTGGGCTGTATTCACCCCTTGAGCAATATCGGGAGACTGAGAATCAAGAGCCACCAACACCGAGCAGCTATTGGCAGAAAAGCCGTTGTCAGCGTGGATGTAGCCAATATCGGCTATTTTTTTCCGCGCTAATTCTATGTAATTTACCTGAGCTTTAGTGGTAATTTCGCCCGTCAGCAGCATCAAGCCCGTGTTGACGACAACTTCGGCTGCGACACGGCTTTTGGGGTCTTCAGTCAGTAAGGCGTCTAAAATCGTATCTGAAATTTGATCGCAGATTTTATCGGGATGGCCTTCAGTGACCGATTCAGAGGTAAACAGGTAGCGGCGTGACAATGATTATTTCTCCTTTGATGGGGGCTCTTCCTGCGCGACATCGACGACCGACGAGCTATTTTTCCGGTAAACGCCAAGAACCATCGGGTCTGGGCTACCGTCGAATTTTTGTCGGTCTGCAGAGCCGTGTTGAAGCAGGTTTTGACATAGGGTAAAGTGACACTACTATAGCAAAGTCAGTTCCGGGAAGTCCCTAAAAACTTAGATTTTGTAGGATTGTCGATCGATCTCGGACGCTGCTCGTCTACCTCCTAACCTGACAAAGGTAAGATACAGTCAGGGTATCGCCTTGCGGAGCGACTATGGCAGGAGTCCAAAAATCATCAAACTTAATTCAAACAGTTGCCGACCTAGAATTTCCCGGCGGCCCAATACCGCTTGACTCTCCATTTTATATCGATCGCTCGGGGGCCGAAGCTCTCGCCTGTGCAGAAATTAGCAAACCCGGAGGCCTCGTTCGCATTAAAGCTCCCAAAAAAATGGGTAAAAGTTCTCTGATGCTGCGGATAATTCACGGGGCGACAGTGCGGGGATACCCCACTGTCACGGTAGATTTTCAGCAGGCCGATGAAGCAATTTTTGCTAGCTTAGATAAATTTTTGCGCTGGCTTTGTGTCAATGCTGCAAGGCAACTCAAACTAGAACCACATCTCGATGATTTTTGGGATGAAGATATGGGCAGCAAGGTAAGCTGCACTATTTATTTTGAAAACTATTTGCTCGAACAAATTGATAGTCCTATTCTCTTGGTACTAAATGAAGTAAATCTAGTATTTGAACGCCCCCATATTGCTCAAGAATTCCTGCCGCTACTGCGTTCTTGGTCCGAACAATCTCGACAATTTGAAATCTGGAAAAAACTCCGTATAGCCGTAATTCACTCGACAAGAATAAATATTTCTTTGAGTATCAACCAATCTCCTTTCAATGTAGGGCTGCCAATTAAACTGTCAGAGTTTACTCCTGAACAAGTGCAAGAGTTGGCGAGGCGACACGGACTGGAAGGGAGCGACAGCTATCTCGTCGGGCAATTAATGAACATGGTAGGGGGACATCCTTATTTAGTGCATTTAGCGCTCTATCACCTGGCAATTTCGCTACAACAAAATCCCCTGCGCGAGAAGGTAAATAATCGAGGTAAGGATTGGGTTCAAGTAGAGTTAAATCAACTGTTAAAAGCGGCTCCTACTCAAACCGGAATTTATAGCGACCACCTACGAAATCACTCGTTCTTCCTCCAACAGCACCCAAAACTGGCCTCCGCGCTCCAAAAGGTTGTTGCTGCTAAAAATAGCATTCGTCTAGAACCTTTAATCGCATATCAGTTAGACAGTATGGGACTGGTAAAATTAGAGGGAGATAACTGTCGCGTGTCTTGTAAATTATATCGCTTGTATTTTAAATGGCAAAAGTTGTGCGAGGACAATTTATCGGTGGTTGGTTTTGAGGAGTTGCAGCAAGAAAATGAAAGGCTACAAGCTTTGGTGAATGTGGATGAACTTACTCAAATTGGCAATAGACGGTACTTCGACAGTTGTCTGCGAGCTGAATGGAAGCACATGGCTCGCAGGGGCTCTCCTATATCTTTAATTTTGTGCGATATTGATTATTTCAAAATTTACAATGACACCTATGGACATCAACGGGGAGATGATTGTTTGCGATTGGTAGCTCAGGCAATTAGCCGATCGCTCGAGCATCCTGCTGAGATAGCTGCTCGCTACGGGGGCGAGGAGTTTGCTGTGATTTTACCTGAAACTGATGGGTCGGCGGCTCTGGTTGTTGCTGAAAAAATTAGAGCGCAAGTTAAAGCTTTGAATATTGTTTTTAAACCTTCGATAGTTGACTGTTTGCCTAATTCTATGCTAACGATTAGTTTGGGAATTGCTAGTGTCATTCCGGGGCCGGAAAATGATGTGGCAACGCTGGTACTGGCGGCTGATGAGGCTCTTTACTACTCGAAAAAGCAGGGGCGCGATCGGTCTACTCTCAGTACGCTTTTGAATTTTAGATTTGCCCCTGTTAATTACATCGAGGGCGACTTTAAGTCGCTCAGCAACGCGAGCACGCATACAAAATCGGCAGAGGCAGACTGTAGATTACAGGATAGTTGAGAACTGGATTTGGTGTTAATAACGTGGGATAGTTCGATCGACAACCATTGAGTAAGCATCGATGCCGCCAACGATATTTTTAACGTTGGTAAATCCTCGCTCGGTTAACCAATGGCACATTTGAGCCGATCGCACTCCGTGATGGCACAGAACTAGGGTTTCCGTGTCGCGATCGAGTAGGTCGTCAATTTCACCGGACCATTGGGCAAACTCGCTCAGCGGAAAAGCTACAAATCCCGGCAGCGCCGCGAGTTCTATTTCGTATGCTTCCCGCACGTCTACAAGCTGCAATTTCTCAGCATTGGTTTCTGCTAATTGGCGACCTAATTCTTCGACTGTAATTTGAGCAAAAATTTCTGACATTTGATTATAAAAAAGTAGTTATCAGTCAATCGATTTTAGATTTTAGATTTTAGATTTTAGATTGTTAACAGTCAACAGTCAATCGATTTTAGATTTTAGATTTTAGATTTTAGATTTTAGAT
>JAICRN010000351.1 GCA_025937335.1 Microcoleus sp. TY_ISSM_2_bin.22 | reverse complement strand
TAATTATCAGCAGAAATCTCCATTCTGCCAGCAATATCTACAGTGAATAACTGATAGGGTTTTCTTCCTCTGTGAAGCAATTGAGCCGCGAAACCGCCGTAGGCATCCCCCGTTCCCCAGTGGATTTGAACTTCGGGTTCTTGACTTTTCGCCCAAACGTAAATTGATCTTGCCATTTGCGCCTCGTCCGCGCCCCGTCTAGCTTTGATTTCCGCAAAAAATGAAGATTCATCCCAGCGCCTTCTTTCGCGCGTTGCGCTGGATTTTTTCTGCTGTGCTTCCGCTGTCTGACCGATCACTCTAGGAACCAAAGTTCTCAGACCATCTTCACTTACATACTGCTTAATTTCCAAGGCCAAAACTTCAACCGGGTCCATTTGTTCGTTGAGAAATTCCACAACTCGGCGCATTTCAGCGGAAATCTCGTCAGCTACAAACACTAAGCGAACTTTACCCGCTTGCAAATTAGTTTTAACCTTCTGCCAAAATCTTTCTTCATTAGCATTTGCGCCGAGAAACTCTTCAAAAATCTGTTCGGGATCGCGACCCCGATCGCGACAATTAGCTTCAAACAGAGCAATAATTGAATCGATGGGCCAGTAAAACAACGCATTAGCAGCATAGTCGATCGACTGACCCAAAACTTTTTGCCGCAGTTCGGCATTAGGAGTTCGCCTGACATCCACCAAAGTAGGAACAGCATTTTGGTCGAGAAACAAATGATCCAGGGACCACTGCACCGCTGTTTCCTCATCGCTGGGTGCAGCTTCCCGCGAAATTAACAGCCACCTGCGCGGCGTCGCCCGATCGATTTGGTCTCCCGCGATCAAATTGGGATAAGTTACTAGCAAGTCTTGTAACTGGTCTTCCGAGTCGTAGGGCTGTTCCATCATTTCTACCAGCCTGTCGTCGTCCTGAATCAGATAAATACCTCCAGCCATGCCAGCCCACCTACTTAATTTTAGATTTTAGATTTTAGATTTTAGATTTCAGGCTTAGTTATTAGTCTTCAGCCTTCAGTCGGCAGTCCATGACTTCTGAAGGCGGAAGGCATTGGTCAGACTTCAATAAAAATTTTGAAGTCAATAATTTTTATTGTTTGTTAATTCAACCAACAATCCCTTCTGACTGATGACTAATAACTGATGACTGATGACTAATGACTCATGACTAATCACTCATACAACCAGTAAATACTCGCTGTGCCGGCCCGGTCATGTAAATCCGCCCAGAAACTTCTGCCCATTCGATTTCCAAAACGCCGCCGGGGAGTTCAACCGCAGTTGCCCGATCGCACTTCCCTACCAACACTCCAGCTACCACAGCAGCACAAGCACCAGTCCCACAAGCTAGAGTAACACCTGCGCCTCTTTCCCACACCCGCATTTTTACATAGTCTGAACGTATCACTTGAATAAATTCCGTATTGGTACGCTGCGGGAATGCTTTGTGGTGCTCGAATTGAGGCCCGACAGTTTCTAAAGCAACAGCCGAAACATCCTCTACAAACGTAATGCAGTGAGGATTCCCCATGCTGACGCAGGTAACAGACCAAGATTTATCGGCAACTTCGATCGGCACATCTATAACTTTGGCATCCGGTGCGGCCAAAGTTGTCGGAATTTCCGCAGCCAGCAGCCGGGGAACCCCCATATCCACCTTCACCTGACCGTCCGATCGCAATTCCGGGCTGATCGCACCAGCCAGAGTGTGGATGCGGTACTGAGTTTTCGCCTCTGACCCTTCCAAATCGGCGATAAACTTAGCCAAACAGCGAATCCCGTTGCCGCACATTTCCGGTTCCGAACCGTCGGAGTTAAAAATCCGCATCGTATAGTCAGTGCCGTTTTGCGCTGGAAGAGCAAATATCACGCCGTCTGCGCCAATCCCGAAATGTCGATCGCACAACTCCACAGCTTGTTCTGGTGTAATCGCCGGTTCTGACGAGTGGCGGTTGTCAATCAGAATAAAATCATTTCCCAGTCCCTGATACTTCGCAAACTCGATCGGCATAAAAACCTCTGAATGTTAAAACTGATTAGTTGATAGACTTCATAAAGTCATTAGTCATTTGCCAGTTGCGTTCCGCCCGCATCTCCTTAGTCCTCACTCCTCAATTCTCAGTTTGCCACCCAAGACTAATGACTAATGACTAATGACTAATGATCTAATTACCCATTTTCCACTATGTCAGAATTTGAGACCGGATTGCCCAGCGTTCGCTTAATACAAAGCTACATCAAAGACAAAGAACAGGTAGAGATTAAACTCGTGACCGGCGACTTGCTAGCGGGCCGAATTTTTTGGCAGGATCATAGCTGCATTTGCCTCCTCGATCCCTCAGAAACACAAATTCTGATCTCGCGGCCAGCAATTGCTTATCTCAAACCCAACGGCTGAGGAGAGGGGGAGACGCGAGAGAGTGGCAGAGGGGGAGAGTGGGAGATGGGAAAAATCTTCCCTCGAACCTTGAACCTCTTACCTCTTCCTTCTACCCTCGAACCTGTTTCTACTTCGGTCTTCCTGACCTCCGTTACATCCTCAGAAAGCGAATCCGTTGCCGAACTTCCCTAATCGCTAAACAGCTTTTCGCTGACTTGGGTGGTGAGAAAAGGCAGCTTTAAGGCAGGTTGCCGAATCGGCGGTGAGGCCGTCCGCTGCATCAAGCCGAGCTCGTAGAAGCCCCCGCACAGCAGCAAACGATCGCCTGGTTGGAGATTGGTAGTTCCGTCCGGCCAGCGAGTAAATTTCCCTTCCCGGCGGATCGCCCGCACCTGCACCCCGTACTGGGTCAGCAAATCTACCTCTGACAGTTTTTTGCCCGCCCAAGGGCTGTTTGCTGGCAGCCTCAGCCACTGGCAAGAACTGTCGCCCTGCGGCACTGCAACTTCCCCTTTCGCCAGCAACTCAAAACTGATGAGTTCTTCGGGTTCTCCCACTACCAACACTCGATCGCCAGACTGCAAAGCTGTCTTGCCGTTGGGATAATCAATTTCCTGGCCATCTGCGCGGACGATCGCCATCACGCTGACCCCTGTCAACTGCCGCAAATTAGTTTCTTCCAGAGTCATGCTGGCGATGGGAGAACCCGACGGCAAGCTGTACCACTCGCTGTTCATATCTCGAACCGCCACTTTCAAATCCCGCGAAACCGCCAAAGGTTCGCGCGGTGGCCGCAATTCCAGATAGCGGCTGCTGCGAATTTGCTGCACTTCTCGCGCGATCGCCATTGCCGAGATCCCGATGCCAGCCAGCAAGTGGGCAGACAATTCTAAACTGGCCTCAAACTCCGGCTGCACGACTTCCCAGGCCCCGAGTTGGTAAAGCAGTTCGATGTCTTTATCTTGGTTTGCCCGCACCACAATATCCAAATCCGGGACTAATTCTAAAGCCCGCTTCAGACACAAGCGAGTGCTCATGGGATCGGGAAGGGCGATCGCCATTGCTTTTGCCCGTTCCACTCCGGCGGCTTCCAATACGTGCCAACTCGCAGCATTCCCGTAAATGTAAGGAATTCCTTGGACTCTACAGTCTTGAATTCTACTTTCTGACTCGTCGATCACCACAATTGAGCAGTTGCGGCTTTGCAGCATTTTGACTAAAATTCTGCCGACTCGCCCGTAGCCGCAAACCACAACATGATTTTGTTCCGGCAAAGTTTCAGCTATTGCCACAGGTTGAGATGTTGCGTCAAAATAGCGCTGCAAAGACCCGAAATTTTCCGCCCACTTAAATAACTGCGGCACGCTTCTCAATACAAACGGAGTCAGCACGAGGGTGACTGCTGTCGTTCCTAAAATTAACAGGTAAACGTTTCGCGAAACGAGTCCCATAGCTTGGCCGGAACTAGCGAGCACAAAGGAGAATTCTCCTATTTGAGCTAAGCCCAAACCTGCGATCAATGCTGTTTTTAGCGGATACCCAAATAATCGGACGATCGGCGTTATAATCAAGAACTTGCCGACAAATACTATAAATACCAGTCCCAGAATTACTTCTAGATGGTTCCAGAGAAACACCGGGTCAATTAACATCCCGATGGTGACAAAAAATAAGGATGCAAAAATATCTCGCAAAGGCTCGACATAAGTTAGAGTTTGGTCGGCATATTCCACCTCCGAAATCATTAAACCCGCCACAAATGCGCCCATCTCGATCGAAAAACCCAAATATTCAGTCAGCAGCGCAATCCCTAAAGCCAAAACCACAACTCCCAGCAAAAACAGTTCCCGACTTTCTGTTTTCGCGAGGTAGCGCAGCAACTGCGGTACGATCCAAATGCCCGCCACTACAGCACCGACAGCAAATAATCCGATCCGCAGCAGGGCCCACGCTACCGTCATGCCGATCGCTTCTGCTGGCTGGTTGAGGGCCGGCAAAACTGCTAGCATTAGCCCCAAGGCCAAATCTTGAACTACTAATATTCCCAGCATGACTTGACCGTGGGAAGTACCGCCTTCATTGCGCTCCATCAAGCATTTCAGTACGACTGCTGTTGAGGAAAGCGACAGAATCGCTCCTAAAAACACGCCTTGAGCGGGCGATTCTACCCAGCCTACAGCCAAGGAAATTGCAGTAGTAAAGGCGATCGTCAGGACAATTTGCAAGCCCCCCCCGCCCAGACTGATGGCTTTAACTTTCTGGAGTTCGGCGAAAGAAAATTCCACTCCCAAGGCAAATAACAGAAAAGCAACGCCGAATTCAGCCAGGGTGTCTACCTGAATTAATTCTTTAATCAGTCCCAACCCTGCCGGCCCGACTACCATCCCTCCCAGCAGGTAGCCGAGAATTACCGGCTGTCGCAACAGCGAGGCAAATAGTCCTCCTGCTGCGGCAGCAGCGAGAACTAGAACTAAGTCAACGATCAGTCGGAAGTCTTCTTGCACAAGTTTATGAAAAAAGTATAAAGTTATATTATAGTCTCTAATGTGTTGACTATGTTTGGTGCGTTGCCTGTAGTTGAGGGGCAAATGCAGTTGCCAGTCTCGTTCGAGGTATTTTATAATGGCAAACAGTTAAACTCCTGACAAAAACCTTAAAATCTTGCAAGTTTATCGGGGTTTGGAGTTTTATTGTTGGTGCTGTTTCACCAAAACCACATGAGCATAGAAAGATTAAATAAAGATACTTTATTTAATCTTTTTGATCCTGGTGGAGTGGTGCAGGTTACTTTTTTGTATTGAGCGGTTTTACGATAGTGTAAGTTCACAAAACGGCGATCGGTAAAAAAGACCAGTTAAAATCGTTTTTAGTCAAACGCGCCGTGAGAATTTATCCAATTTATTAGATCGTTACTTTCATTGTTTTAGTTTTTTTCTAGTAAATCCAGGGTTTGCTAACAATCAAGATTTAGCTTTTGGGAAAATAATTACGTCGCTGCTTTTGCTATCTAACAATGATTTACCATTCTGAATTCAGGTTGGACTTGAATTTGCGAACTATATTTTTACTACCTGTTCAGGATAGCTATCTGGTTGAAACCAAAACATTTTGTACCGATACTTTCGACTTGGCTATTTGTCGCGATTCTCCATTATTTGAAAATATTAGAATTTGACAGTGGCTATGCTTTTTTGCTAAATCTCGGATTTGGCAATATGAATCTAGAATTTGTTTGAGGATGCTTGGCTGGGTATATTGTCATTAAGTTTGGCTGTAAAATTAGCAAAAATAGATGGTTTTTATTGGATCAAAAATTTAGCATATGTGGTTTTATTAGTGATTTTGGATGCGACTAAAATAGAAATCGATCGAATTAGCACTTTTGCCGTGCTGGCGGCTCTGTTAATCATAGGTTCGGCATCTATCGACCTTAACGATTCTCCCAAAGTTCCTCAGATTTGGACATACTTAGGAGAGGCATCTTACTCAATATTTTTAATTCACGAACCGCTAGGATCGGCAACTACAAAAATCCTGCAAAAGGCCAATTTAGGAAAATATTTCAATACTTTTTTCGCCCCGGCTCTGCTAGGGTTGATAACTGTAGTTGTAGGCTGCCTATTTTACTCTGTAATATAAAAACCGCTGACCAATAATTTATTGATGGTACCCGCCACGTGATTTATCCGTGGAATCAATCGAAAATCGAAAATCGAAAATCCTCAAGAAAGAGCATTTATCTCGCGCAAGTCAATCTAAAATCTAAAATCTAAAATCTAAAAT
>JAICRN010000779.1 GCA_025937335.1 Microcoleus sp. TY_ISSM_2_bin.22 | reverse complement strand
TGTTGGAATCCAAGCACCCCAAATCCGGCCTTGACCTTGGGTGTCTAGCTGAGCCATTGGCAATTGTAAAACCGGGCTTTTATTGAGGCGACCTCGCACGGCGGCTATTGCCCAATCTGCTTGATAAAATGTGACTCCCCGGTATCTGAGGGGCTCGTTAACGTGAATGGTTTTGCGATCGACCTCTTGGCCTGTTTTGTCCAAAACTGACAGGTCAGAGTAAAATTGATCGATGCCGCCCTCGGGAGTATAATCTATCCAAAACCGATTAACTCGCATCGACCAATCCTTCGGTATTTGCGGCCCCGCCCAAGGCCCCGCATCCATGATATTCTGCACCTGAAATGTTTCGCCGCTGGGAACCATTTCTTGACCGAGAAATCCCGTCATTGCGCCCCACATCGACCCAGCTAAAATAATTAGCATACTGGCGTGAACAATAATCGGGCCGATTTTACCAATTATTCCCTTGCGAGCATAAACTTTTTCGCCTTCTCGAAATATGCGGTAGTTTTTTTGCTGCAAAAGTTGTTCTAACGAAGTTAAACCAACTGTTTCTAATTCCGCACTGAGAGCTAATTTTTCAAACTGCTTTGGTTCTTCATAAAATTTCCAGCGGCGGGCGGCTTTTAATGCAGGAAATTGTCGGGTAAATGTACAAGCTGTTAAGCTGCTGCCGAACAAAATTAGGATTGACAAAAACCACCAAGTACGGTATACGTGGTCTAGCCCTGCAATTAGCACAACTTTCCAAGTTAGGAAGCCGAACAAAGCGGGGTGTTCTGGATAGTTAGATTGATAAAACGGTACTGATTGGCCTTGTTCGATGACGGTGCCGGAAATGCTGAAAAATGCGATCGCCAGCAGCAAGATAATTGCCAGCCGCAAATCTGCTAGCACCGGCAAGATTTCTCGCTTGAAAAACCTTTGAGGGGCAGTCGCCCAGCTTGAGAGTTTTGATAGAAATACTTCTTTGGATGTCATTGGTAATTATGAAGAAAGTTCGGCAAGGGATTGTGTAACGGATGGAAGGAAGTTCGGCAACGGATGAGTGTAACGGATGTAACGGATGGAAGAAGGGAGAAGCAAGAAAAAGGAGGGAAAAACAACAGATGAAAAAATATTATTTTTATTGAGAAAGTCTCAATCAATTTTGAAGTCTTTCTCTTTTCTTTCTTCCTTCGTGTTCTTCGCGTCTTCGCGGTTCGTAAAAAAAAATAATTAACCCATTCCGTAGTGAGTGCTATATCTCTAAATAAGGACTGAAGTCCTGACAACGAAACTTACGCGGGAAGGATGCGGGAAAGCAGAGAGAAAACGCCAAATCCTACTAGCAAAACGCCGCTAACAGGCGTAATCCAACTCGACCACCGACGCAATTCTAACAACTTTTTAATGCTAGCAGTGAAAGTACCTGCTACAATCAGCGGAGCGACATAGCCAGCAGCGTAAAACAGCAGCAACACACCACCTAAAACTGTATCTCCCGTCTTGGAAACCCAAGCTAATAGCGTAGCTAAAACCGGCGTGCTGCACGGAGACGCTACTAAACCAAAAGTTAATCCCAATAAGTACGATCGCACGCCCGCAGGTAAATCTTTCGGAACCCACCCCACAGCGTCGAAAGACGGCATTTGCAAGGGTAAAGCTTCGAGTAAATTCAGCCCCATTAGAATAGCAATAATGCTGACAAGAATTGGTAAACCCAGGCCTATTTTGCCGTAAACTTGTCCGGCAAATGATGCCACAATACCTAAGCCCGCGAGGGTTGTGGCCAATCCCAGGGAAAACCAAGCCGACTGGGCTGCCGCTTGCAGGCGACTTTTTGCTTCGTATCCGCCGATGTAGCCGATCGTGATCGGCAACATTGAAAGCATACAGGGCGTTAAGCTCGTTAGCAACCCTGCCAGAAAGATGACTCCGACGCTGACTAAACTCAGGTTTGTCAGTTGAGTGTTTACTAGAGTATTAGCAAATTGTGCGAGTTCGTAAAGTTGAGTTTGCAGGGTTTCCATCAGTCGATTTTAGATTTTAGATTTTAGATTTTAGATTGACTCCACAGCCGAGCGATTTTAGATTTTAGATTTTAGATTTTAGATTTTAGATT
>JAICRN010000471.1 GCA_025937335.1 Microcoleus sp. TY_ISSM_2_bin.22 | reverse complement strand
GCTGTGCCGTCTCTGTGCCCTAGCAAGTTTTTGTCCCACTCGCTGGCGAATTTTTGCCATCCTAATTCGCTGAGAATATTCCCGTGGTGAAAGACGCAAATTCGATCGCCCCGCAGCAGTTTAGGAATTCGAGTTAGGTAGTTAAATATATCTACCGGCTCTATGTGTACCATTGTATCGTAACAAAAGCAGACATCGGCTGAACCTGGGGCGATGCCGTCTAATGTTAAACCGTCGAGTTTGACGTAAGAAACGCGATCGTCTCCCAAGCGCGATCGCGCCGCTTGCAGCATTTGACTGGAAATGTCGGCACAAATTAGTCGATCGCAATATTTCAGCAGCAGCGAACCTGTTTTTCCGCCGCCGATACCAATTTCTAGAACCGTATCTTCTTTTTTGATGTACGGCGCAATAAATTGCTGTTCTATCAAGGATTCATATTCTGATAGCGAGTTAGCCGCACCGGCACCTTTCCCTATCCATTCATCGCCCAAATAAGCGAGTTCAGGATTATTGTCTTTCCATTCTTGGGCGTAGCTATCCCAAGCTTCTTCGTAATCTATTTTAGGCGGTATTATTTCCATTTTTTTTTTCTCAGAATACACAAACAAAAGTCGCTTGATAGTCCTCCAGGCTGCTCCATTAAGATTGTTTCAATCTCAATCAATAACTTTATTATTGTTTCACTCTTGGGTTCTGCCTCTGAAAGTAGATCGTGAGCTAAAAAAGGGTAAAGTTCGTGAAGCAACCCCCCACCGGCTTGATTCAAGACTTCCACATCAAAGTAGAATTCTAAAAACGGAAGTATCAGCTTTGACCGGACTGCTTCTGAAGGGTCTCTCGCCAATACTTTCTCAATACTTGGACTAGAAAATTTTTCAGTTGTTCCCGACCTTAGCGTGTAGTCAAAACATTTGTAAATGCGATTAATCACATCTACTTGAGCTTGATTATATATATTGTAGCAATCTCCTATGTATTCATTGACAATAAAATATCCATCTGCTTTTAAACATTTCTGAACAATTGATAAACATCGTTCTAGTTCTCTGACGTGATGCAGCGAACCCGAGCAGAAAACTATATCGTATTTTTTATTATCATCAATCGCAAACAAATTAAAGTCATCTTGATAAAAATTAATCTCTACTCCCGCTGCTGCGGCATCTTCTCTAGCAATTTCTAAAGAACTTTCGGAAAAGTCAAAGGCATCAATTTGAGTTGCTAACCCTAATTTAGCCATGAGAATCTCGTGATTTCCCACACCGCAACCAATAGACAAAAGACGATCGAACCGTCGATTTTTGAAATATTTTTTGACTAACCAGGTTAGCCAGTAACCTTGAGTATTACCACCTGACAGCCGATGGTTTATAGCTTTTTCGATAATCGGATTAGACAACCAGTAACCCTGCTTCCCAATTGCGGCTGTTGGGTTAGTCTCCCAGTAATTTTTAGCTGTTAATTCATTGGAGGTGTTCTCTTCCCTCCTGCTCAAAATTTGACGCCATAGTTTTTTACCATTGAATCTTGATAAATTACTTTTTAGTAGTAAAATAACCTTCTCTAAAAATTTGACCATAAGCTTGAGTCATTTCTCCAAAACTATTCAAAGACTTTAACACATATTTAGCGTTTTCAGCTAACTGCTGCCGCAAAGATTTATCCTCCAATAAACTAATCAAAGCTGCAACTAATTCGTCCGGGCGATCGGGCGTATAAAACAAACCATTAATTCCAGGTCGCACTTGTTCTTTAATCCCAAAAACCGGCGATGTAACAATTGGCAAATCGCAGGCCATCGCCTCCAAAATCACTCTCGGGAAACTTTCGACGCGAGAAGTGCAAACAAAAATATCAGCCGCTTTGTAATATTTTCCCGTCTCTCCAGTTTCCGGGACTACTGTCACCCTTTGTCGCAACTCTGCTGGCAGTTCTCCCACCAACTCGGCTAACTTATTGCTGTAAATACTCGGGCGATCGCCCACAATAAAACACCTAATTTTATTGTGCCATTTGTCAGGCAAAAGTGAAAGTGCCTTAACTAAATCCTGCTGTCCTTTGCGTTCGCATACCGTTCCCAGCAATAAAATAACCACATCTTCCGCTGCAACACCTAAAGTTTTTCTAGCCAATTCACAATTGTCAGAATTTTCCAGTTTGCTCAAATCTAAGCCGTTGTGAATCACGGTAAAATTGTGGTGGCTGTTGAGAGGCAAATACCTGTCCCGCGTTGCATCTGCCACAAAAATAACTTTGTAAGGAAAACGAAAACACTCTAAAGCTCTCGCCGCAATCTCAGAACCAAACCTGTTAAAATAAGTTTGCCAAGGTTCGCTTTCGTGCACGTTCCACACCACAGGAATTCCGACTTGCCGCGCCGCATCAACTACAAAAAAGTTTTCTAAAGTATTGGCGTAAATTGCATCTACTTTTAAACTTGCAATTTCTGTACTAAAACTGCGGATGGCTTCATCATAAGCATCGCGCTGGTAGATGTGTTCGAGAGGATTGTCGCGCACAATTACTTCAATTCCCTGCTGTTGGTAAGCTTGACGCAGGGGCCCGTCTGTTACGCAAAGTACGATCGGCTTAATCACACCCTCAGCCCCCAATTTCACCGCGATTTCGTACTGATGCAGCGGCGCGCCCGTGAAATCCAGCGAATTGCTGCACATCAAAACTCTGATAGGATTTACAAAATTATTTACTGATATCAAAGAACCAAAATTACCGCATTTTAGTTCTTCCTTCTTCTTTCCATCCATTACATCCGTTACAGAACTCGTGGCCGAACTTGCTTCTTCCTGAATAAAAACCCGTCGAGGTTGAATATGAAAATACTCATCTTCTAAAGACAAGTGCGGACTGTAAAAGCTGTCATTTTTGTCCGCATACTTGCGCCTAAAAGCCGCCACTTCTTGAGGATTGTCGGTAAAACCTCTAGAAGTTCCCTCTTTGTGCAACAACTCCGCATCGGGACAATATACGCACCTATAACCCCGTTCTAACAGTCGGTATCCGTAATCTGCATCATTGTAAGCAACAGCAAAATTCTCCTCATCAAAACCGCCCAATTCTAAGAACAATTGACGCGGAGTAATCATGCAAGCCGCTGTTACCGCAGAGTAATTTCGCGTCACCATCGCCTGAGAAAGATAGCCTCGATTGTCGCTGTTCATCAGCTTAAAAGCGTGACCGGCCAAGCCGTGATGCAGCCCGTGAATTACGCCCGCGTGCTGAATTCTGCCGTCGGGATATAACAGCCTCGCGCCGACTGCACCCACGCCCGCGATTTGAGCGTATCCCACCATTTGACTCAGCCAGCGCGGGTTAATTACTTCAGTATCGTTGTTCAAAAACAATACATATTCGCTATCAACTTGTTCGGCAGCGCGGTTGTTAATTGCTGCAAAACTAAACTTGCCGTCAGGATTTTTGATCTGCAAAACTTGGCAAGTTAATTCCTTTAAATATTCCAGAGTTTTCGGGTCGTCGCTTTCGTTGTCGATGACGGCAACTTGATAATTTTTGTATGTTGTAGTTTCTAGAGAATCCAGACAGGCTTTCAGCAACTTGAGCTGATTTTTAGTAGGAATAATTACCGTTACTGATGGGCCGTTATCCGGGAAATCCTGGGCAAATATGCCCAAATTTTCTTTAATCGCCCATGCGTGCTGATCGACATTGCCGTTAATTTTTCGGCGGTTTAGTGCGTCTTGAATGGCTTTTTGACCTGCGGCAAAACTGGCGGGTTTCGCGGCCCCAGATATGGCTGTAGAACCGGGTGCGGTTCGCCAGTGATACAGCACTAACGGCAGGTGCGCGACGTGGCGAGAAATTTCGGTTGCTCTCAAGGCAAAATCGTAATCTTGCGAGCCTTCCAAACCTAGTCGCAAACCGCCTATTTGTTCAAAAATGTGTTTTCTCACGGCGCACAAATGACCGAGATACATATAGGAAAGCAGCAGTTCCGGCGACCATTCCGGTTTGAATTGCGGGGCGAATCGGCGACCTTTAGTGTCGATTTTGTCGTCGTCGGAGTAGAGAAAATCGGTGTTTGGATGCGCTGCAAAATATAGGGCGACTTCGCCTAATGCGTCGGGAGTTAGTTCGTCATCGTTGTCTAAAAACAGGATGATGTCGCCTGTGGCGAGGGCGGCTGCGCTGTTGGTTGCTGCGCTGATGTTGCCGTTTTCTGTACGAAATGTGATGCGGATACGATCGTCCTTTTGAACCCAGTTTTTCAAAGTATCAGCAACAGTGAAATCGGTGCTGCAATCGTCAGCAATGCAGAGTTCCCAGTTTGGATAAACTTGATCGATCACGCTAGCGATCGCACTTTCTAAAAAATCTATCTGCGGGTTGTAAACTGGCATTACTACTGAAATTTTTGGCAGGGGTTCCCGACAGGATTTTAACCGAGAAATTAAGTAATCGCGCGCGCGATCGTTCCACTGATTCACCTCCAGCCAAGCGTCATACCTATCAATAGGTTTAGGCACGACAAAACCCGCAGGCGGCAGCAAATCTCCCGGCGCAGTAAACTGTTTTTGCTGCCGGTAAATCTTCCCCAACTGGCGAAGCACCTTCACAATTTCCCAGGGCAGGGGCAAAATTCTACCAAGACGCTGTTTTCTTTCCTTCGCCCGCTGCTGAATTGCGGCTGTAAACCTTGATAACTCGTCAAACTTATCTGCACTTCGCTGCCAGATATCGTAGCGCCGCACAGTCAATTTTTTCGGCGCTTGAAAATACAAAATTTCCCCGCTTTCTAACTCAGCTTGCAGAGAAACGTGCCATTCCCCTGGCGGCAAATCGACAAGGGCCTCAAAACCGCTTTCCGAACTGT
>JAICRN010000295.1 GCA_025937335.1 Microcoleus sp. TY_ISSM_2_bin.22 | reverse complement strand
TCGGAGTCAATCGATTTTAGATTTTAGATTTGAAGTCAAAAATAAGGAAAATTTAACATAAGTAAAAAAAAATTGAGAGACTATGAAACTTTATTACATTCCTACAACAAGAGCAGTTCGGCCTCGGTGGTGTTTGGAAGAGATGGGAATTGTTTACGAATTGGTAAAACCAACGATGGCTGTGATGAAAGAACCAGAATACCGAAAACTGCACCCTCATGGGAAAGTACCCGTCTTAATCGATGGAGATGTTACCATCTTCGAGTCGGCTGCCATTTGTGCTTACCTCGCTGACCGATATCCAGAAAAAGAATTAGCGCCAGCACTCTCGACACCAGCGCGAGGCTATTACTACCAGTGGCTCTTTTATGCAGTTGCAACGCTCGAACCCCCCGTTGAAAAATTCATGTTTAATGTTTTGCCTCACTTGCCAGAGAAATTGCTGCCCAAGAAAGTAGCCCAAGAATGCTCAGCGCCGGAAGCCCAAGAATGGTTTGACCGCGTTTCACAACCACTCATAGATGCAGTCAAAAATCAAGATTACCTCGTCGAAAACCAGTTTACTATAGCTGATATTGTTGCAGGCGGAGTTCTCGTCTGGGCTTTAAAATTGGGAATGCTGAAACATCAGCCAATTTTAACGGCTTACACTGAAAAATTGATGGCTCGCCCTGCTTTCCAGCAAGCTGACGAAGACTTTTATGCCAAGGTCGATTCTTGATGCCAGCCAGGCTATCATATTGACAACTGCTAACTCAAACCACCGGTACAAATGCCCGCTTGCCGGCGAGAGTTCTAGTAGGCGAGCTAAACCTACAATCCGTCTCTGCGTCGGATGCCAAACGATCGCACAGTATCGGGCTCTGTTTGTTGAGAACACCCGAATAAACTTTTTAAGTATAAGACATCTTATAGCAGTCGATCGCAGCGCCCTATTGTCAGGTTTAGATATCAAGTTGGATACCTGCCTTGAGATCTATTAAAGAATCCTAGCACTTTAACTTCTATGCAGTTTAAGAATAAAAAATGGGCGATTGTCTATTATTCGCGAAAGGGATAGCTCCGCTTCATGCTTTTTTTCCCCAACCGTTCCAGAATCCCAGACGGCGGGCCCGTAAGACAATTCAGGAAGCGCCGCCTATAATCGGAACTAGCCCCTCATCAATTGAGAAACCGCCATGAGCCAAGACAAGGAAAAAATTAGCTATTCAGAGAAAACAGAACGTCTCAGAGTTATCGGTCAGTTTATCAAAACTGTCACACCGATGATTTGGACGATCGTAATTTTAGTAGTCATCATTCCCCTATGCGGTAACTTTCTAATTTCCCAGTCACTAACAAATACCGGAACCACAGCAGTTGTCGTCTCGCCGCCGCACGATTTTAGCAAAGTCAACCAAGACATTAAAAACGCCATCCAAAAATCCCATACAACAGCCGAAACTTTCGCCTCCAAAGAATTGGACAAATGGGAAGCCGAAGTAATTGCACGAGTAGACAATAGCTTCCTCGATTGGTATTTCGATTACTTCAATCAAAAAAAGATGGAGTTTACCGTACCTTTCAATTTCGTGAAATCTGCCGTACTCAACAGATTTGATATGACAGCAGCATCTCGTGCTGTTTCTGAAAAATTAACCGAAGACTTTCAAAGAGAATTTGCTAACCGCGTACTGGTACCCAAAAACGCTCAACTGCGATTTCAATTAATCACTCAAGATACTGCTAATTTGTACATATCAGAAGTTAGCAAGAATGTGAAAGTAGTTCAAAACAATTATAATATACCGCAAGTACAGTGGGACAAATATCTGAACGATATTGCCACCACAATTAGCGACAAAGGAAACGTCTCTAATTTATCATTAAAAGTATTAGTTGGGGGCAGCGGCTACTTAGTTGCTAAACCCTTAATTTTGGGAGTAGCAGCTAAAGTTGGTAGTAAAGTTACCGCAAAAGTTGCCAGCAAAGCCGCCGCCAAGGTAGCTACAAAAACAGGCGGTGCAGTTGCTAGTCAGTTGGGAGTAAGTTTAATCGACCCGATTGTTGGCATCGGAATTATCATCTGGGATTTGTGGGATTACAATCACACAGTCCAAGTAGAAAGACCGATTTTGCGGGAACACATTGTAGAATACTTGAAAGATGTCAAAAAATCCCTGCTTACCCATCCTGAAAGCGGAATCATGGCAGCAATTTATCAGTTGGAAAGCGGCATTTTGAAGTCACTTTAATCTATTCACTCGGCCCCGGCTTTTTGGGAGTTACTATGAAATACTCGCCAAGCTTTTGGGATGACAAAAACCAATAGTTATGGCTGACTAAATGATCTAAAAAAGGTTCCTATTTTCGCTGGCTTTAGTCGCCGGAAAAGTGTTGCCACAGTGGCGGTATTTACTGGCAATTCTGAAGGTAAAGTATATCGTGAAAGCAGAAACTGGGAATTTCAACTGTGATGGTTTCTAAGATTACTTGATAAGTGATGTAAGTTAGGATGAATGCTAATAAAAAGCTAATAATGCGTTTTTTTATAAGCGTAATACCTGTGTTGAAAATACTCCGGCAATTTGTTAACTAAATAATTTACATTGACAATTACAACCTCATCAGGTAAAAAGTTGGGGTGGGAGTATGAGGGTTTTTCTGGCTTCGCTGCTGGGAGAATCTAGATTGTCGATCGCCCGCGTTTTCCGTAAATATAAGCTGGCTCAACTCCCGCATGATAAAATTTCACTCGATCGCACTTATCTCCCAACCCCCGTTCACACTTGACAAGTCGTGCTAGATGAGTGGCGATCGCCCCCTGGCACAAAAATCATCATTTGAGATAGATTAGCCGCTATGGGCGATCGACCGCAGCAATTTCGAGAACACCCTCCAACCCCGAAACTGGCCGCTGTTCAAAGGTTCCAAAAATTCCAACTTCGTCTTTGCACTTTCAAGGCGAAGTTGAAGTCAATTTTCCGATCCGCAGTTAACAATACCTCTCCCCGCCAGAAATTTTCTCTATAAAATTTTTTATGTAGTTTTTTTACTTGTGATTTACCTCCGGAGGTGGTAGCATATTTGACCGAAAGCCCGATCTAACAGCCATGATCAAGATAGCGGTAATTCTGCCTGTTTACAACGAAGCAAAGTGCATAGCCCAAACCTTTGATAGAATTTTAGAATTTTCTCAAAAAAATCATGCTTACAATTTTATTATTGTTAATGACGGCTCGACCGACAATACACTGCAAATTCTCGAAAACCAACTCAAAACTTTCCCCACACATCACATCAAACTAATTTCTTACAGCCACCGTCAAGGCAAAGGATATGCCGTCAAGAAAGGCAGCGAATGTGTAGACGCTGACTGCATTTGCTTCATGGATGGCGACTTAGCTTACTCCCTCGAACACCTCGAACTCTTGGTCAAAAAATTAAAAGAATTTGATGTCGTAATTGGTTGCAGAAATCTCGATCGAGAAAACTTCCGAAATCTTACCTTACTCCGAAAAATCTCAGGCAAAATATTTAACTTAATTTCGGGAAAAATTCTCGATCTACCATATAGAGATATGCAAGCCGGACTCAAAGGATTTAACAAAATACCAGCTCAAGAAATATTTAAAAACCAAACACTTACTGGATTCTGTTTTGATGCAGAACTGGTATTTTTAGCAAAAAAAAAAGATATACAATTGGTGAAATTCCCGCCAAAGTTTGCCAGCAACACCTATACAAAAATTCCCAAGTCAATATATTCAAAGATTCCCTAAAAATGCTGATATGCTTATTTAAAATTAGAGCCAACGACCGCGCAGGCTACTATGAATAAATCAATCTTGTTGAGCTTTGACATAGAAGAATTTGACATCCCCGAAGAATACGGTCAACCCCTGGAATCCGAGATCGAGTTTGAAATTTCTAACCGAGGATTGTCACAGATTATTGCACTTCTAGAAAAATTAGATATTACAGCCACATTTTTTGTTACAGCTAACTTTGCACTCCACAACCCAGATACAATCAGAGAAATTTCACAACACCATGAAATCGCCTCCCACGGCTTTTACCACTCTCAATTTTGCCTAGAAGATTTACATAAATCTAAACAAACATTAGAACAAATAACTAATACTGAAATCACTGGATTCAGGATGGCAAGACTTCAGGCAGTTGACGACGCAGAAATAGAAAAAGCAGGCTACGAATACAACTCATCAATGAATCCCACTTACATCCCCGGCAGATACAACAACCTATCTAAACCCCGAACTGCATATTATACGAATAAACTGCTCAATCTCCCCATTTCAGTCACTCCTCTGATCAGATTTCCTTTATTTTGGTTGAGCTTTAAAAACTTCCCCCTCTCAATGATAGAATTAGCAACCCAACTAACCCTAGAAACAGACTCTTATCTGAACATCTACTTTCACCCCTGGGAATTCACAGATATTTCCCAGTTTAAATTACCCGGTTACGTCAAAAAAGACTCAGGCATAAAAATGCTTGACAAACTCGAAAAATACCTCACCAAGCTGAAAACCCAAGGCAAATTTATTTCTATTTCCGAATTTAAGCACAACTTCAGTCAACCTTAGAGCAAATATCGGGTTCAGCAAAAAGTATGAAATTTAAACCTCTCTACTACTGGAACAATCAAACAGGATTGCGTCAAGTTACAATCCTAGCCACCATCTTTTTTATATTAGTTTTAAGCTTTAGCATGATCCGCTACGAAAGCTTCTTAGCCACCTACGATCACGGTTTATTTAACCAAGTATTTTGGAATAGCATACACGGCAAATTTTTTCAAGGTTCGCTGTCCTCAGCAGCCTCCAGCGCATCGCTGATGGACAGACAACTTTCCTACCCATTTTATATCCATTTAGGGCAACACTTCGTCATCGATTTTATGATTTGGATGCCGATTTATGCCTTATTTCCATCCCCCATTACCCTGATAGTTTTGCAAGTTGCTTTAATTGCAGCAGCCGGAATAGTGCTGTATTTCTTAGCAAGACACTATCTATCTGTTCCCCTGTCGGTAATGATAGTAGCCAGCTATTACGGAGCAAATGGTGTCATCGGGCCGACGCTGGGAAATTTTTACGAACATTGCCAAATTCCTCTATTTATATTTAGCTTGCTCCTAGCATTAGAAAAGCAGCGCTGGTCGCTATTTTGGCTGTTCGCAGTTTTAACATTAGGCACTCGCGAAGATGCTGGAATTAGCTTGTTTGGGATCGGAGCGTATTTAATTGTCAGTCGGCGCTACCCCCGCGTCGGCATAGCTTTGTGCGCTCTCAGCTTTAGCTACGTGGTGTTCGTAACTAATAGAATCATGCCGATGTTTTCGGCTGACAATTCCCGCTTGTACTTAGCTAATTACTTTAGGAAGTTTGTCAAAACTGAGAACCCGTCAACACTAGAACTGCTTTGGGCGATTATCAGTCAACCTCAGCTCATAATTGAAGTATTTTTTAAAGATGCAAGTAGGCGAATTTTATATCTTTTAGGTCATTGGTTGCCGCTAGCATTTGTACCTGCGATCGTTCCTAGCGCCTGGTTAATAACTGTTTTTCCTTTACTGGTTGTGTTGCTGCAAGTTGTTAATCAGGCAGCTACTTCTATCAACACCCGCTACACATTTGCTATAATTCCGGGGTTGTTTTACGGTACAATCCTGTGGTGGTCGCAACATCAAGATAAATTCAAACCCAGGTTCCACCGCTTCTGGATTGGGTGTATCGGTCTGTCAATACTGCTTACGTACACTTCCAATCCGAATCAAGCTTTGTATTTCATCTCTCCTTATTCTTTTCAACCTTGGGTTTATCAGTCTTTGCCGGCTCAACTCGGACACGCAGCTAATATCAAAAAAGTCTTAAGTTTGATTCCCCAAGATGCTAGCGTTTCTACCAGCGCTTATATCGTTTCCCACCTTTCGGGCCGCCGGAACATCATCCGTTTAGAAGTGATGCAGATGAAAGACGAAGAGGGAAAAGTAGTCGATGTCGATTATGCGCTGTTAGATTTGTGGCAGTTGCAGCAAAACAATTTAAAAGTTCCCGTTGACAGAGGTAGAGTTCGGGGGGGAGTGCGTTTTACCGATGAAGCTTTACGGCTAGGTTTGTACGGAATTGCTGAAGTATTGGACGGAGTTGTTTTAGTTCAAAAAGGCATAACTTCTAAGCCGGAAGTTTTGTCGGCTTGGTCGAAATTGCGGCAAGAAATCGCACCGTTGATGAAATAGTCGAAATTCAACGATCTAGCAGGCAGTTGCGATCGCCCCCAGAGAGTAAAACCAAGTAAAATTGCAAGTATTGGTCGATCGACCCCCGTTGCTAGACTATATTTGGATTCAAGGTTTGCTATACTCCAGAAATAGACACATATTAACCTTTGGAAAATCAATAGGCCGGAGCTATGACATCCTATGCAACCTCTACAGCAAGAGCCGAGATGAGTGAGATCCGGCGCTTGAAAAACATACTGCCCCCAGAACTCCAAAGTTGGGTAACAGTAGAAAAAACAATAGAAGTTAATCCTACCCTGATCCGCAGCGAAGAAATAGGCAAAGACCAGGTAGAAATCCAAATAGACCTGATCCGCTGGGAACAGCTAGCAATGGATCAGCGGAACCTCCTATTTTGGCACGAAGTCGCCAGAATCCAAAACGACACCATTCCCAGAGACGGTTGGGAAATGGCAGCCCTCGCCATTGGCATGGGCGGTGCCGTCGGCGAACTTTGGGTGCAAGACGGCTTGCTGCTGATACTGGCCCTCTCCCTGTGCGGTGTCTCCGGCTGGAGACTTTACCAAAAAAACAACGGAGAGAAAAGTTTAAAAGAAGCAATAGACGCCGACGAAAAAGCCCTCGCCCTAGCCACCCGCTTCGGCTACACTCTCCCAAACGCCTACAAAAGCCTCGGCAGCGCCTTAAAAACTTTAATCGAGCAAACCTCCAAAAAACAGCAGCGGGCTAAATACGAAGCTCGTCTCCAGGCCCTCAAACGCAACGCAGCCAAAGCCAAAGCCAAAGTCAAACCCATCACCCGCGAAACCTCCCAGTCAGAAAACGTCTACAATTCTTAATCTTATCCCCCGACGCTTGGTACGGGGGTTTTCCAGTTAACAGTTAACTTTTGACTTTCCTATGAACTGTTAGCTG
>JAICRN010000765.1 GCA_025937335.1 Microcoleus sp. TY_ISSM_2_bin.22 | reverse complement strand
CCAGATTGCAAGTTGATTTTGAGAGTATAGAAACGCGCCGGAGCCTTGCTGCTGCGGTCATCAGAAATGGCATAATAAACTTGTTTCTCGGCATCATAAGTAATGCCCGAAAGTCCGCCAATTTCCGTCCCCTGAAACGGAGAACCTGTAGGAAATATTGCTCTGCCTATAAAATCAATTTTCGTAACAGCGAAAGATTGAGCTGACTGGTTTACCCAAATAGCAACACTTGCTGCCATCAAAAAACAGACAATAAATATAGTTGCTTTTGCTAGCCTTTGCATTTTACCAATAAATACATTATTACCTACCTTCCTCTTCCCCTTCTTCCTTCGCGCCCGACCCTTCGGGAACGGCTTCGCCGAACGCGCCTTCGCGGTTCATTAAATCTAAAAATCACCGCTCATGATTCAGCAAAAAATTGGTCAACCAATCTTTAACCACATAAGTAGCACGACAGTCGTCCTCATTGTAGCGGACGATCGCCTCCAAGAGCGATCGATCGCCAGTTTTGAGCCAATCGTCGTACCAGCAGACGCACTGAGCACCATTAGCCTTAGCATCTCGCCAGTCAAAACCCAGCCAGCGGGCAATAGGTTTGAGTGCGTAACTTTCCACCGGCATAATCGCCTTTTGCGTCACTTGTTTGTGAATATCTACAAACCGTTTCAGCACGGGTTTCCACAAATAAGCTGGAGTATTGTAAAGTTTAGCCAGTCGCTTAAAAGTCTTGACTTCGTAGTCGCAAAAGTGGAAAATCGGAGCAATGGGATAAGCCCACATTAATTCTAAAAATTGCTGCCAGATTACACCTTCCTCTGCTGCTGATTCTGCTAAAAAACCGTGAAACTTTTCCGTATTGTTGCATCGGTCAACAACTAAGACTCCGTGCAGGTAATCCAAGTTTAACTCTGGTTCCGCTTCAATGTCAAAGTAGAGTTCGATTGGGGCGATCGGCAAAAAGACCGATTGAGAATAGGGAATTGGTTTCTTGCGGAGAATTGGCGCAGGTATAGAAGATGTAGCAGGTTTATTTTCTGTAGTCTTTCCCTGAACAAGATTAACTGTTGCTAAACTCTTATCGGGAACTTCTGGTATGGTTATAAATTCATTAACTTCTGCCTCTTCCCTTATTCCTTCTTTCCTCACACCTACATCCGTTAAATTTGTTAAATCCCGTACAGTATTCGCTGCCAAACTTCTATCCGTTACATCCCGTACATTGCTTGTCACCGAACTTCTATCCGTTACATCCGTTACAAAATCCGTTGCCGAACTTCCTTCTTCCCGCAACAGCGGTTGATTTAGCAAATGCGATTTAGCTTGCTGCACCACATCAAAAGCAACTCTGTCGGGGAATTCGGGATACTCAGCAAGCAGTTCGGAACTAGCATTAGCGAGAGCTTCAACATCAGTAATTTCGAGAGTTTTTAGTCTAGCATAGCGGCTGGCAGTAACTCCCGGCAATAAGGAAAGATGTTTAATAGATTCGGCTTCGGCGTGACAGATAGTATACCAACCGCAAAGATTGCACTTTTGCCGGGAAATGAACACCTCTGGTTTATCCCGATTTTCTATCATCTGAATGCAATCATCTAAAATCTCGAACATCTGAGGAGTTCGCTGGCCGAGATTCACCGAACACAGCCCTTTTTTTCGCAGCATCAGCCACGCAGTATCGGGCATTGTTTCCTGTACGGAAGCTAAAACTTGGGCGTGAAAAGCTGCGATAATTTGATACTCTAGTTTTGGTCGCTTGCTAAGCCAAATATCCGCAGTAATATAACTCCAATTGCCAAATTTTGATTGTCCCGGCTGTTTGATTAATAAATGGGGGCGGCTAATCAGGGTAATGTTTGAAGAGGGAAGATTGAAGGATGAAAAATCAACGGGAGTTTCGGGGATTTCGCCAAATTCTGGGAAATATTGATTGTCAATTCCTACCAGAGAAGTTGTTGCAGCGTTGGTTTTGCCGAATTCGCCCCGGATCAGAACTCCTCGGTAAATGCGATCGATCCCTTGCTGCATTAAACTCAATGTAGCGGCCGCGCCAGCTTCCCAATCCCCTCTAGGATAATATGGTTGTTGGTAAGTGTCGTGTTCCAAAGCTTGCTGCTGGTATGTTGCGCTGTCGCGCATCAGTTTCAGCAGAAAGTCGCTGGGGGGATCTAGTTGTTTCCAGTCTCCGCACGTATCTAAAAAAGCTCGGAGATGGCATCGCTGATAGGAAAGTAGCAGTTTGTCAGTTATTAACATTTAGTATTCGCAAGGCATAGAGTATCAGGCAAAAGGTATAAAATTCACAGCATTAGTTATTCAATATTAACGCTATCAATAATTCCCCAAAAAAAATGACAAAGGACAATCACCGGCAACAATTCCCAGCTTT
>JAICRN010000155.1 GCA_025937335.1 Microcoleus sp. TY_ISSM_2_bin.22 | reverse complement strand
TTTCTGGCTTTTTTCAGCCGATCGCGAAAGTCGCCCAATTCTAAGGGATTTTCCTCGTAGCCGTCAAGAGTTGCGGAATTACGATCGATTTCAAAAGTGACGATTTTGAAGCCGGAACCGTAATTGTGCCCTCGGAAAGGTACACAAAATTGACGCGCTTCCGCGATGCGTTTTTCCACATTTAAAAAAGTATGCCAAACTTTTAGTTGTTCGGTAGTCGGTATGTGTCTGTCGTCCCAAAATGGCATTTGTTGGACGCGGGCGATCGACTTTGCAGGAATTGGCGATGGCTGACGCCCCGCTACGCTACGACTGTTAGGCAAAAGTCGCAACAGAACCGGCAAAGAATAGCCATCTTTCCTCCCTCTGGGAACCGCCACCAAACCAGCATCCAGCAGTTTTAAACCGCCGATTCCGTCTTCAAAGCGTACAGTTGCTAGTAAGCGTAAAGTGCGATCTGCTTTTTGCAACAATTGAGGTAATTCAAAATCATCACCATCCGTAGCAAGCAACAATTCCCAGATTTCTTCTTCAGAAAATCTCTCATTTACCTTTTGGCGGCGCACGTAAAACAGATTGTGAGATTTCCCAGCAATCTCCGACATCAGAATTTCCGCACGTTCTCGGCATTCCCAATCGCAATATTTTGCTAAAGCCGCTTCCCCTTCAACATCGCGAATAAACTTATTAATTGTGCGATCGCCACTAAATTTATATCCCCAATCTTCTGTTACTAAAGATGGCATATTTAGATTTTAGATTTTAGATTTTAGATTGGATTTAAGATTAGCACACCGGAACTTCTGCCGACAGAACCGCTACATCCCAAAAAAGATTAAGGTGTGCATTGCACACCCTACGACCATCGCAAGTTACCGTACAGGCGACGGGCGATCGTATTAAATATTTGAGAATCAAAAGGGCGAACGATGGGACTTGAACCCACGAATGGTGGTACCACAAACCACTGCCTTAACCACTTGGCTACGCTCGCCGTATCAGTTTTAACTATAGCATCAGATCTCAGCACAAGTCTAGGGGTAAGGCAAAAATATTTTGAAATATTTCTGAGCGTCCCTGAACCGGACAGATCGATTGTGCCTCAAGTTCTCAGCACAGTAAGAGTATAGCACCATTTTCGCTCTGCGCGATCTGCCTGTGCGATCGGCAATTATCTCGCCCCCAGCAGTCAATCGATTTTAGATTTTAGATTTTAGATTTTAGATTAAAGAATTGAAGCATTGACCCCACGGATGAATCCGGGGGCTTGTATCCTGGATGCTTTCGGTCATGTAGCCCGGGTTCGGCCGAGCTGGCAGCGTCCCGATTCGATCCAGCGCATTAAAATAGCCTTATCAGCGCAGGCGCATCTAAATTTTACAGTCCAGTTTGATAAAACTCACCTCTTGCAGCATTTTTAAGAACAGGCAAGATGCTTGTGAAGCGAAGAATGAATTTCTTGTGGGGAGTAGGGGTTGGGCATCGTGTCCCTAAAAACCTTATTGAGAATGGTGCAACATCTCAGATGAAATGCTTGTGGGGTGTCCCGCCCGCCCGAAAAATACAACGCCAGAAGCGGGACAGCTTATCCCACACCGCATGAGTGCTCGACCATCCCTCTTGTCTCTCTTCTCTCTTTCCTCTTCCTTCGCGCCGCTTCGCGTCTTCGCGGTTCGTTTAAAAACAAGTCTTGTCCGCAATCTAAAATCTCAAATCTAAAATCTAAAATCGATATGAGTTATCAAGCATCCCTCTTCTCTCTCTTCCCTATTCCTTCGCGGCACTTCCCGTCTTCGCAGTTCGTTTAAAAAAAAGTCTTCTGTGCAATCTCAAATCCAAAATCCAAAATCTAAAATCTAAAATCTAAAATCGATATGAGCTACTGTGTCAACCCAGAATGTCAAAATCCTCAAAACTCCAACACCGCAAAATTTTGCTTAAACTGCGGCTTTAACCTGTTGCTGAGACAGCGATATCGCCCGCTTGAACTTTTAGGTAGAGGCGGATTTGGTAAAACTTTCCTAGCAATTGATGAAGACATCCCATCTCTACCCCGCTGTGCAGTCAAGCAATTTTATTTTTACGACCGCGACCCCAAAATTTTTAACAAAGCCCTTGAATTATTTCGCCAAGAAGCCGTCCGTTTAGACGAACTCGGAAAACACCCGCAAATCCCCACATTATTAGCGGGCTTTGAACAAGAAGGTCATATTTATTTAGTTCAAGAGTTTATAGAGGGGCAGACTCTTAAACAAGAATTAGACAAGAGTGTCTACGATGAAAATCAAATTTGGCAAGTGCTGCAAGACTTATTGCCCGTGCTGCAATTTATCCACGACAAGCGCGTCATTCACCGCGACATCAAACCCGAAAATATTATCCGCCGACAGTCGGACAACAAACTCGTATTGATCGATTTCGGTATTGCCAAACTGCTGACTGATACAGCAATACTCCGTCCAGCAACGCTCATCGGCAGTCAAGATTATGTAGCTCCCGAACAATTGCGCGGCCAAGTATTTCCTGCTAGCGACCTTTACAGTTTAGGTGTTACTTGCATTCGCTTGATGACGCAAGTTCCTCCCTTGGATATGTACGACTGCAAAAACGATCGCTGGTGGTGGCGCGAGTTTCTCCCCAAAGCCACGAGTATTAGCGAGGAGTTAGGCGAAATTTTAGATAAATTGCTGCAAACTCATCTCAATCAGCGGTACAGTTTTGCTGCGGAAGTTTTGCAAGATATCCAAGCAGCTTTAGATCTTCGCCATCAAAATTTACTTTCGCCGAAAAAGCCGATCGCTCCCGATCTCGGTAATAGCGACAGCTCAACCGAGCTCAGCGCGCTACAAACTCCTGATTCTCCTATTTCACCCACCAATGCCGTCGCCAATTCCGCAGAAAATGTTTCCTTATCTGTTACTTCAAATATCGAGCCAACTCTAATTTCTGCACGGGGAATTGATTATACCAAACTGCGGGATTTTTTGTCAAACAAAAAGTGGAAAGAAGCCGATCGCGAAACTTGGGGGCTGATGTGTCAGTCTCTTTCCCAGCAACCGGGAACTCAGCTAGAAATAAGCCAAATTTACCAGCTACCCTGCGAAGATTTGCAAACAGTCGATCGCCTGTGGCTGCACTACAGTCAAGGTCGGTTTGGCTTCAGCGTCCAAAAGCAAATTTACGAAAGCGTTAAGGGAGACTATATCAGATTTTGCGATCGGGTCAACTGGCAAACCTACAATTCTGCTAATACTTTAGGGCAGATTAAATTTAGTCAACAAGCACCAATCGGACACCTCCCCTCTCGCAGTTGGGTTGGCGGCATTCAGTGGCTGCGGCATCTCGATGCCATGTCAATAAAATTAACCGAGTGCGACAATAATCCTGTTCCTAAATTGTAATGTGGTCTACCGACTAACTAAGTAAAATTTCATATTTAAACTCTACCTGAAAGCAGAGAAATTTGTCGCGCTAGATGTATCCATCGACCGAGGCTCGGTGCGATCGCTTATCGCACAATGGATTCTGAAGGCGAACACAGATAAAGTCTGCAATCCTTCAGACTTTAACAACAGAACTAAAAAGAGGTACCGATCCATGTTTTTTCACAAAAAAGAATTAATGTCTGCGGTCACAGTAGACGAAGCCAACCCCCGTTTTGCCCAATTGCTGCTAGAACAATTTGGCGGAGCAACCGGAGAACTGACAGCAGCTTTGCAATACTGGGTGCAGTCATTCCACTGTGAAAATGCAGGGATTAAGGATATGCTCCAAGATATTGCGATCGAAGAATTCAGCCACTTAGAAATGGTGGGCAAACTCATAGAAATGCACACCAAAAACGTTGACCAAACAGAAGCTTATAAAAGCACTTTGTTTGCTGTGCGCGGCGTAGGCCCGCACTTGTTGGACAGCCAAGGTCAAGCTTGGACTGGTGCTTATGTGAACGAAGGCGGCGATGTGGTTCGCGATTTGCGCGCTAATATCGGTGCGGAAGCAGGAGCTCGCCAAACTTACGAAGAGTTGATTAAACTAGCACCGGATATGGGAACGAAAAAGACGTTGCAGTTTCTGCTGACTCGCGAAATTTCTCACACTCAAATGTTCATGAAAGCTCTCGAATCGCTGGGTAAACTCACCGATCCGATGTTCGGCAATATTCCGCCAGACTCCACTGTAGATCTCTACTTTAACTTGTCAACAAATGGCAAGGATGAACGCGGTCCTTGGAACTCAGAACCTACTTTCCAATACATTGCAGATCCTGCTCCAAAAGGTTAATTTGAGAGTTGTGTTACCTGCGTGGCGAGTGAAGATTTAAGCGCAGTGTTAAGTAATTTTTAAGCCGCGCACCTTCTTTTGTAAGGTGCGCGGCTTAGAAGATTTAAGCCTTGTGTTGAGTAATTTTCAAACCGGGTACTTTGCTTTAGTTGTTAAAGGTGCGTGACTCGGAAGCTTCGGGTTGAGGGTTGAGTATTTTTCAAGTCACGCGCCCTACGGTGTTATAATTATTTGAAATCCGCATCGAACATTAACATCCAATCTATATTGAAATTGCGATCGACCTATTTATTAGTTTCTCACGGCAGCCGCGACCCCAGACCCCAACTAGCTTTGGAAAACCTAGGTCAACTGCTGTCTCAAAATTTGGCTGACTCGTTCCCCGCAGTAGCAACTGCCACCTTAGAATTCGGGCCCGCACCGCTGCACGAACAAATTTGCAGTTTTGGCGAACGTACCCTGTCGCTGGGACTGAGAGAATTGCAAATACTGCCTGTATTTTTATTGCCGGGAGTTCACGTCGCCGAAGACATACCGGCAGAAGTGGAAATTGCCCAAAAAACTTTTGGTGACAAGCTAAAAATTGAATTGCGCCCGCATTTAGGTTCCCAGGAAGCAGGCTTAAGAAAATTGGTAAAAAGTCAGATGCAAGAGGTGACTTTTCTCCCAAATCTGCTACGGCCAAAATGGATTTTATTATCTCACGGCAGCCGTCGCCCCGGAGGTAACTCGACAGTTGAGGAAATCGCCAGCCAACTCGGTGCACAGACAGCGTATTGGTCGGTAAAGCCGAGTTTGTCAGAACAAATTGACAGTTTGGTTCGTGGTGGACAGCAGCAAATAGGGATTGTGCCATACTTCTTATTTAATGGAGGAATTACAGATGCGATCGCCAAAAATGTCGCACAGCTAAAGCAGCAATTTCCTGCGGCGGAACTTCATCTCGCAAATCCTCTAGGCGCAAGTGTACAATTAGCAGACTTAATTGGGAATTTAATTCAAAAATGAACCGCAGAGGCAAAGAAGAGGTAAAGGAACCAAGAAAAATGTCTTTAGGAAAAGTGTATTTAGTAGGTGCGGGACCCGGAGATCCGGGTTTAATGACCTTGAAGGGAAAAGCTCTGTTAGAGTGTGCGGATGTGGTGATTTACGACGCTTTAGTCAGCCCTCAAATTTTGGCAGCAATCAACCCCCAAGCAGAACGAATTGATGCCGGAAAACGCAAAGGCCGCCACTCGTTAATGCAAGATGAAACAACTCAGTTAATGATAGAAAAAGCTGGAGATAATGCGATCGTAGTTCGTCTCAAAGGCGGCGATCCGTTTATCTTCGGCCGCGGCGGCGAAGAAATGGAAGAGTTGGTAAAAGCTGGAGTGTCGGTAGAAGTCGTCCCCGGTGTCACTTCTGGGATTGCGGCCCCTGCTTATGCGGGAATTCCTTTAACACACCGATCGTACAGTTCCTCTGTCACCTTTGTCACCGGTCACGAATCAGCGGGAAAATATCGACCGGAAGTAAATTGGCAGGCGATCGCCCGCGGCTCCGAAACCATTGTAGTATACATGGGAATCCACAATTTGCCTTACATTATCGGTCAGTTGACAGCAGCCGAATTGAGTCCAGAAACGCCCGTAGCATTAGTGCGCTGGGGAACGCGGCCGGAACAAGAAGAATTGATCGGGACTTTGGGTACAATTGTAGAGCAAGTTGAGGCGGTCGGATTTGCAGCACCTGCGATCGCGGTAATCGGAAATGTCGTCAATTTGCACTCGATATTGTCTGGCTGTCGGCCAGTTTCTCCGAATGTAGAATAAGCGGGAGGATGGGTCAGAAGCGCTCTAATTTCGATCGCTTTGATTTCAGTGTTCCATAATTGCGGGATGATTTTGATTGTTTTGTGGATGGGCTTTCCTAGCCCGAAGGCGTGTATTTTCACAGAAGGCGGGACACCCAGCAAGAATCCTCCTTAAATTGTGCAACGCTTTGATTTGGCTCGCCAGCGGGCTAGGAAAGCCCGCTAGATGTCAGTCCGATGTCATTCCAGGACGCATCAACGACATATTTATGTCATTGCTCGCTCTTGAGCGTTAGCTTTCGCGCTCTCTTATGAAAGCAATCGCAGCATCTGTTGTTCGTGGGTTTTGCCTCCAGCACTGGATGTCACTGCAAGCGCGCGGAAAATCTCGCGGTTTGTTGGCAATCATCGCTTGTTGTTGGGCGATAATTTGATAATATTTTTTTGGGTCGTTTTTTGAGGCTTTTTTTCCAGAGTTCCGTTGCATAACTTTTTGTTTCGATTAATGTACTGCAATATAAACTATTTTTTCCTTTACCTTGGTCGCCAGAAACATAAAAAAGTTTTAATCAACGGTTAATCTGTGATTTATAGAAGTTGCATATATTGAATTATCCAGCCCAAAAATGGATACAAGCTCCCGACTGAAATTGCGGATATCTAAAAATTTTAGACCCGAGTTCAAGCTCCCAGATTCATCTGTGGAGTCAATCTAAAATATAAAATGGACTGACACATAGCAAACACGATTCAATGTTTAGGAGGCATTAGATGAGTTCCCAATTAGTTCCGCAAGAAACGAAGCCCCAGCCTAGAACAAATTCAGCATTCAAGCAATTATGGTCAATGCACGCGGTGATGGCAACCTGTTATCTGCTGCTGTTTGTTGCGGGATTTGGGATGGTAAAAATGCCAGACAATACACCATTACAAGGCAACGCTTATACTTTGCACAAATCGATTGGAGCCTTGACAATGGCATTGCTAACTTGGCGGATTTTCCTTTTGCAGCGGGTTTGGTGGCGTAAGTACACGCGCCGCCTTCCCAAGTTTACAGGTGAGTGGATTCGCAAGTTTCTACTGCACGCGGCAATTTATCTGTTCATGCTAGCGGTTCCTCTGAGCGGATTTTTCCTCTCTAATTCCTATAAAAGCGGGCATACCCATTTCTTCTGGGTTGTAACCTTGCCAGATATTTTTCCTCAAAATGCAGCGGTTGTAGATTTTGCAAGAGATTTACATTTCTGGATTGCTTATACTTTCCTGGCTTTTATTGTACTGCACGCGATCGACCAACGAAAATATGTGCGATCGCTTTGGAGACGAACAACCCAAGCCCTGAAAAAATCATCGCTCAGTTAACTTTAATCAGCCTTGGAATCAATTACGTATGTATGTCATTGCTCACTCTTGAGCGTTAGCTTTCCCCATCCGACGGAAAGAAATTGCAGCATCTGTTTTTGATGGGTTCTGCGTCCAGAAGTTTTAGATTGAGTTGATAAGCTGTACCGCATTTAAATTGTATATTTTAATGCGGTATCAAAATTCATCCAATCCCCTCCCCCGCATCCATTCAGCGCGCCACCTGCCGCATATACTCCCCCCACAACTGAGCTGCATTTGCACTACCTCCCCCAGTCGCAGAATTATCATCATTTCCCAACCAAACTCCTGTCACCAGTTGCTGACTCGGAATATAACCGACAAACCACAAATCTTTATTATCATTAGTCGTGCCTGTTTTTCCAGCTTCTCCTAACCCCAAAGCAGCACTGCTGCCCGTACCTCCCCGCACCACGCCTTGCAGCATATCTGTCATCGTATCCGCTACGGCTTCAGAAACTAACTGCCGATTGGCAATGCCATCTTTTTGATAGTCATAAATCACCCGACAACTGTTAAAATTATTTCGATCTTTGCAATCGCTGCTGTCAATAATGCGCTTGATTACGTGGGGGCGATTCCCCAAACCCCGGTTCGCCAAAACCCCGAATGCACCCGTTAATTGCAATACGTTAACTTCACTTTCACCTAATACTAAACCTGGGTTAGAACGCAGTTCAGATGTAATCCCTAAACGTCTGGCCATTCGCACTACATTATCTAAACCGACATCCTGTGCTACTCTCAAAGCAATTGCATTTTCCGACTGTGCTAAACCCCGATACATATCCGCACTGCCGCTGGTTCTTTCGCAGCCGCTGTAACTTTGTCCCCCCCAAGAAAGGGGGGCGCAAGAATAAGTTTTGCTGGCCGGTATTCCGACTTCTAAGGCGGCTGCATAGCTAAAAATCTTAAATGTAGAACCGGGCTGTCTAAAAGCTTGGGTAGCCCGATTAAACTGACTTTTCAAATAATCTACGCCCCCAACTAAAGCTAAGACTTCCCCGGTTGCAGTATTGAGAGTTACCACTGCTCCTTGAGAAAAACCTGCATTGGCTCCCGCATTTTCTACAGCATTTCTGAGGGAAGCTTCAGCCACCTTTTGCAGGCCGGGATTCAAACCTGTTTCTACAATAAAATTGCCTTCTCTGGCTAACTGCTCCCCCAACAAAAACTCCAATTCGTCAAATACATAATTGTAGAAATAAGGAGCGATCGTACTTTGCAAAAATTCGCGAGCTTTGGGATTTATCTCTATTCGCGATCGCCTCGCGCGATCGGCTTCTTCCTGAGAAATCGTCCCCATAGCCCGCATCCGCTCGATTACTCGATCGCGGTACTGCACCGCTAACTGATAATTTTGAATCGGATTAAAACTGTTGGGAGCAGGCAAAATTCCCGCCAAAGTTGCCGCCTCTGACAAAGTTAAATCCTTCGCTGATTTGCCAAAATAAAACCGAGACGCATCCTCAAAACCGTAAAGGTCAATTCCCAAAAACACGCGATTTAAATAAGTCAGCAACAGTTCGTCTTTGCTGTAATAATTCTCAAGTTTCAAAGCAACTACAGCTTCCCGCAACTTGCGTCCCGCCGAATCTTGAGTTCCCACATAATCTCGAAACAAACTCCTCGCTAACTGCTGCGTCACAGTGCTGCCGCCTTCGCGAATTCCTCCCCCGCGAACATTGGTCAAAAGCGCCCGCAAAACCCCCAGCGGATCTACCCCCAAATGCCAATTGTAGCGACTGTCTTCCGATGCAAGTACCGCCTTGGATAAATAAGGCGAAAAATCCTGCAATTGTTTTAATTCTAAGTGAGCGTTATTCTGAGGAGGACGCAGCGGAGTTTGCCCGTCGCGGGCGTAAACAATCACGGGCCCGTTGATACTTCTCGGCAGAGGGCGCACTCGAAACTTTGTCGATTCGATACCTACCAACACCGCAATCAAAGCGGTGATGCCGCTGACGCCGTAAAAGCTGTAACGCAAAAGTTCCAAATACCAAGGCGGCGGATATACGAATTGAATTCTGACGGCGGCGGCTAGTTCCGGCGCGCTCCGGGGCTGCGGCTGAGCGCTCGCTCGAGCCAGCGCAGCGCCATCCCCTGCAGCTCGGGGTCGTGCTGGACGGAGCGGTGGTCTCCGCCCG
>JAICRN010000454.1 GCA_025937335.1 Microcoleus sp. TY_ISSM_2_bin.22 | reverse complement strand
CAAAGGTGATTTTGATGCAAAATCGGCACCGTCAGAGAAGAACGTGCCCCCATAGCCTTTAGATATTCAGCGTGACAGGGGTCTACAGGACGATAGCTAATATCTTCAACTGCTAAAGTTTTGCCAGTGTCGGGACAATCTAACCGATTAATTGTTTGATGCTTCAATTCCACATCTACAATCACTCGCTGGCGCGCTTTGAGAAACATTTCCCGAGCACTATTGGGAATGTCGCCCGGTGGAAAGCGCAAACCCAGCATAGATGGCAAATTGTCGCCGTTGATGGACTCAGCAATTACCTCACCGCTAGCGTCGGCCTCAAAGCGATAAACTTTTACCCGATCGCTGGCTAAAAAACTGCGGATTTCTCTGGTAGTTGTCGTCAAAATCTCTTGCAGTTCTAGAGAGTTGCGGATGCGATTGGTAATTCGATTGAGTAAAATCTCTTGTTCTAGAGTCGATCGTGACATTTGTCTGACTTTAGTGCGGGCCATCCCTTTTAATCTCCCGGGCTGTTAACAGCATTCTTGCGAGCCACGGTGTTAACTCGCCATGTATTATAGATTACAACACTTTTGTGGCATCTATGGGCTTGACCCAACCCGGGAGCGAGAAACTCAGTTTCTGAGGATGTTTCTGGTTTCCCCACAATTTCGCTTTGAAACCGGGTTTCTCACAGCAATTACAAGGCAAGAAACGAGCGATCGAACACAGTAGTGAGAACTCAAGTCCGAGCGAGTTCGATCGGGACTCAAATCATCAGTACACAACAATTGCAGAGTTACAAGACAAGAGGTATACAGAAACCGAGTTGACGAGACAAGCTTCTGGTTCAAAAGCGCAGAATGCTGGTTTGTCAACCCGGCTTGTAAGTATTTATACCAGGAAAAATCCGGTTAAGCCGACTCCCAAATTTCCCGAATTCTGTCCGGCAAAAAGCCCGCTATTTCCTGAATTCGCTCCTGGGACAGCTCATCCTTGGTGGCAGAAAATACAGCCGCGATCGCAGTTTCCGGTTTTACTCCCGAAGGAAGTCCGCCTTCTAGTTCCACCCTCCGTGCAAACAAATTGCCATCGATCCCCAAAGGTGCAGGTTCGCCGGTCAAAGGCCGACGCACCCGGCTGAGCAGTCCCACCAGCGGATTGGTATCTTTCCAGAGGTCTGCTATTTCTTGTTGCAGGGTTTTGTCATCCGTAGGCAAAACTTCTTTGTGCAGTTCAGCTTCCACGCGATCGCTGGCTTCTGTTGTCATCACATCGCGCATGATCCGGTAGACTAATTCGGTAATGTCGCGGGCATCAAAAATATCCTCCAAGTGACCTTTTAGCATCACTTTTTCCAAAAACGGCATATCCTTAGAAGCGATAGGAACTGCCGACCCTTCTTGGTGCAGAGACTTGGGAGGATTCGTCTCCATTTTCTGTAACAGTTTCTGGCCTTTTTCTGTTAAATCAGCTTCTTGAAATGCCACTAAAGGCGGCAATAACTCAGCTCCTCCGTAAGGCTCTCCACTAAACTCCGCTTTGATAAATTCCCTTTGGTTGAGGTAGTCCAAATGACCGAGCAATTCTGCTTCTGCCACCTCTCTACCAACATACTCCTCGGCTGCGTTCCTAATTTCCGACTCTCCGCTGCCGTTGCCGCTGCCAATTTTTTTCAGCAAAATGTAAGTCAAGTCGTCTCTGATTGCAATTGTCATCAAAATCTCCTAGGTTAATATCGGGTCAAACCAAGTAAAAACTGATATTTTTACTTGCTAAAATTGCGATAATTACTACTTAAAAACATTGAATTATAAACCAGACAAATAAGTATCTCTCAGCAGGTGGAAGTTTTTTAAATTAAGTTGCAGCTATAATCTTCCTTGAGATAGATTCACCTAGGGGAATCAGCGTCTACTTGTGGTATTATCCTGCAAAACTCCCGCCACTCTTCAAAGCAATTAAGCTAGCATTATTTCTTAATAATATTTTTCGTATTTATCGCGTTTTGTTACCAAGGCTGACGCACCTGTAGGGCATAAGTTGGTAATTTGCGCTGGGATAGGTAAAAATAGGGAGATGTTATGGCGTCGATCGAGTGGTGCAGCTTGTGCTCCAGCTTGCATGGATATTGTACAATCGAGCTAGACTGAAGACTAGCCGTGTGAGAGCTACAAATACGAGCCAATCTGTTTCAAGTGCCGGAGCGCCACTTGAGGAATGCCTCGGGGACAACTTTTTTGATCGAATTAATTTCGATCGGCATTTATGAACTACCCTACTTGGAAGAATAACTTGGAACCCTCGTCATTCAATAGCGGTCAACAGGCGGTTTACAACCGTCCTTTAGTTTTGGCGGTAGACGACAATCACGACAACTTAGAGCTTCTGACACAAATACTCGATTTATTCGGCTGCGAATGCGTGGGCGCAGTTGACGGGTACGCAGCTCTTTCAGCAGCAGTCGATCGCAATCCCGACCTAATCGTACTCGACATTTGCCTGCCAGATATAGACGGTATAGAATTAGTAAGCCTCTTCAAACAAAACCCGGATCTGATAGATATTCCGATTGTCGCTATCACAGCACTAGCAAAAGCAGAAGACCGCGATCGGATTCTGCAAGCCGGGTGCGTTGCATATCTATCCAAACCTTTTAACATCAAGGATTTAGAAGCAATTATCCGCTACCACCTCAACTTTCAGCCGTTTTTGGTTGAGTTTTAGACTTAGAATTAGAATCGCGAACTTTAGGTGCAGACTCCAAAATTGCGATCGTTGCTGTGCGACCAGTCTCCAAAGTCGCATCGGTGAGCAAATCAGTCACTCGGACGCCCAAAACCTCTTTGATTAAGTCTTTCAGTTGCAATTCAAGTACCGATTCTAGTTGTACTCGCACCTGCGAAGCCAAATCTTCCTGACCGTTCTGAGCCAGCAGTTTTTCAGGTTGAGTAATCGCATTTTCGATCACAATTATCAATTTGTTATCCAAAATATTGCACAGCGCCTGACTCGTTTGGTGTCCGAGTTGAGAGCGGTACAAAGCTTGAATTCCCTGAGCAATAGTCCTTTCTAATTTTCCGCGAGTAGGTTGTAATGTTTCCCCGGTCATATTTTTTTTTACGTAAAGCAAGATAACTCAAAAAAATAGTTATGGAAGAAGCAAGAAGGAAGACAGAAGTTGCAATCGACCGCATGGGGAAAGTGCAATTAAGAACGCCATAATCGTCAGGGCGGTTGCTAAGCCCCAGCCCATTTAAATTTTACAGTCAATACAACGCAAGATGCCCAACAGCTTATAACCGTTAACAGTTAACCGTTAACTGCGAAAATAGGACTTGCGCACAAGGAATCAGCCACCGGGTTTTTTAGGAAAATATTTCGTTCCCGCCCGCCGCTTCGCTAAAAAACCCGGTTTCTAGGCGTCGGAATGCCTAAGTCCTGTAAAAGTTAACTGTTAACCGTTATCAACAACCTGCGCGCTAGCCGACAGAAACTTGATTAGTTTCTACCCCAGTTGCACCCTTAACACCTTTAGCAATTGTCACCAACCTGTTGACAGTTTCCTGATCGGGAACTGTACCTTTGAGAACCACCGTAGTACCCAGTTGAGCCACATAAACAGTCTCAATATCCGCAACATCTGGATTTGCATCGAAAGCCTGAGCCACCCGTTTAGCTAAACCGCTTTGATCGTATTCTCCATTCAATCCCATGCGTTCCGGCGGAATTGTCTGAGCGCTCGCAGCAGGTTGAGCTTGAGATTGAGCTTGAGCTACAGGTGCTTGGTAAGCAGGAGCGTCAACAGTTTCTTGATTTTCAAGTTTTTCTAAACCAAACAGTCTTTTTAACCAGCCCATAGAGTTTGTCCTCCCACAAAGTTTGTGTTAATTGACAGTTGGCACGTCCCCGTACAATTGTTATTCTCAATATCAGGAATTGCGATCGCACGGCGTTGACGCAGAAACCGAGTTTTTCTACAAAAAAGTATCGTTCCAGCTATCCGCCAGGGTAGAAAAACCCGGTTTCTTGAGTTTGGTTTGCCAGTCCTAACTACCATTTAATGTTCTACAACTGTGATTCTCATCTGCCTGGAGACATAAATTCTCCGGCTTTCAAACAAATACCCGTGCTGACCATTCCGGCAAATAAAACTTAAAGCCTTCTTCCCCAAGTTCTACGATTTTGTTGTACATCCACTCGTGCCAAGTTCCCGCCGGAAAGTTAAGAATGCTGTTACCAGATAGATAAGTATCCGAAAAATTGGCTACAAGCACAACTCGCGTTCCCTCATCGCTCCAGCAGTAGTAAGCCAGCACTTTGGCTTGGGGAATTTCGTGATAAATTCAATATTTTCGCTATAAAATGCCGGCAAATTTCGCCGCAGCCGAATCACGTGTTTGTGGTATTCCAACAACTCATGATTGGGCTGATTTTTCAACAAAGACCATTGCAGTTTATTCGGCTGGTTGGGAGTTTCCCGAGTGGACTGTCCAAACTCTTCCCCCATCCACAGCATCGGTATTCCTCCTGCGGTTTCTAACAAAACCGCTCCCAATTTAGCGCGTTTAAAAGCAGTTTCTCGGTCGAGAATCCGAAAGCTTGCTTCCGCCAGCCAGTGGTCGCGGTCGTGACTGGCTAAATAATCGATCGCATTAGGATCGCGAATTAAATAACTTATAATTTTAATTGTTATTGGGGAAGTTATTTAATTCTCATTCCTTAGTTGTGTTTTGATAGCCTTGTTGTTTGCCATCCAGAACTTGCTTGAGCTTTTCGATATCGAAAGTCTTCCCCGCGAGATTTTCTCTGGCAAAAATGCGAAAACTTTGGCATTCGTCAATCAATCGCTTCAAATCTCCGGTTCCACCGTAGCTTGACCAAGAATTTCAAAGGTGGTACCCGCCACGTGATTTATCCGTGGAATCAATCGAAAATCTCAAATCGAAAATCCTCAAGAAAGAGCATTTATCTCGCGCAAGTCAATCTAAAATCTAAAATCTAAAATCTAAAATCGATTGACT
>JAICRN010000727.1 GCA_025937335.1 Microcoleus sp. TY_ISSM_2_bin.22 | reverse complement strand
TTTGGTTTTTGGTTTTTAGAAGCTACCTATTGGAGGGTGCAATTTTATTATATGCAAAGAGCCGCTGCCGTTACCGAATTCTTGAATAATGAAAGGGCTTTAGATGAAAGTTTTAATACCCGTTCTATACCGGAAGGTCTAGTTCACCCGCTCGGTTCGTTAAAAAAACTTAAAATGCCTTCTTTATGGAGAGCTCTCTGCGCTCCATCAATCTATATTTTTTATACCTTTTTGTTTGTTGTTAATTCGATCGTTTGGTTGATAACTATTAAAACAGCCCTCTAACTGGGTAAGATCGCAATGTTTGAGCGACCGGACAATATCTGCCATCCCAACTAACTAAAAGTGTAAATTGGAAGTTCAATTTGCTTGCTGCTCCAAAAAACGGTTGCTTTCTGTAGCGTTTGGGTTAAGAGTTCGCTTGTTCTCTCCTCAATACTCTGTTGGTTATTTTCAAATAACCAGAACTGTTCGCGCTCGACTTTTACTACGACAGCAACTTCTTATATTCAGGACTTAGGCAACTGGCATACTAAAATCAAGCTGTAGGGTGCGTCAGGTGAATTTATAGAACGATTATTGAGGGTTTAAAAATCTGACGCACCTTACTAATTGTGACTATTTCCAATTTTAAAAGGACACGAGAATGCAGTCTTTACCCACCGCTAAACAGGTTTAACCCCAACTAATAAAGCGAGTTCCCGCCACTTCCAATAACAGTCTGCATCTGTAAAACCAATTTCTGTCAACCAGCGCAGTTGCGTTTCGACATCCAGCAATTTATTAGAGGGATCGTCTGGTCGATCGCCCATACCGACCGCCTCTAGAAATTTCTGATGCAAAGCCTCTGTTGCCGACGCTACGTGCTCGAAATTGCAAAAAATGCCTCCGGGTTCCAAAAGCTCGAAAATTTCGGTGTAAAGGGAACGTTTGCGATCGTCCTCTACGTGGTGAATTGCCAAACTAGAAACAACTGCATCAAACTTGCCCAAATCCGGCAGCGAGTCGTCGAAATTGTGCTCGATTACCGTAACATTTTTGTCATCAGCAAAACGAGTTCTAACTTTTTCCAGCATTGTAGGTGAAAAGTCGATCGCCACACATTCAACATTCGGGCGATCGCACTTAAGCAAGCCCAACAAACGCCCGTCTCCCGTACCCACATCTAGAATTCGCTTGACAGTTTTTGGCACTTCCCCCAAAAGTACCGCTTCACCTTCAGTGCGCTGAGGAACGCTATCAGCCTTAGCAAGATACGACAAAGCGTGTTCCGCAGAAGTCCAAAGATTGACTTGACTCATTATTTTTTAATCCTCCTAAATTTCGCCGTTTTTGTGCGTAAAAATCCAAATCCTACCTGTTGGGGATCGATAATAAACAAGATTTATTGTCTCGCGCGGTTGAAAAAAATTAGATCGAGCTCATGCCCGCAACTAAATTTCAAGCGTTTGGGAGTCTTCTTCGCCACCTTGACACGGCTAAACTGGTTTCACCCCAACTAATAAAGCAAGTTCCCGCCACTTCCAATAGCAGTCTACATCGGTAAAACCAATTTCTCTAAACCAGCGCAGTTGCGTTTCCACATCCAGCAATTGATTAGACGGATCGTCGGGCGAATCGCCCATACCGATCGCCTCTCGAAATCTCTCATGCAAAGCGGGAGTTGCGGACGCTACGTGCTCCAAATTGCAAAAAATGCCTCCCGGTTCCAAAAGCTCGAAAATCTCCGCGTAAAGCGAACGTTTGCGATCGTCTATTACGTGATGAATCGCAAAACTAGAAACAACCGCATCAAACTTGCCCAAATCCGGTAGCGATTCGTCAAAATTGTGCTCGATTACCCTGACATTTTGGTCATCAGCAAAGCGAATTCTGGCTTTTTCCAGCATTGTCGGCGAAAAGTCGATCGCCACACATTCAACATTTGGTCGATCGCACTTAAGCAGACCCAGCAACCGCCCGTCCCCCGTGCCCACATCCAGAATTCGCTTAACATTTTTCGGCACTTCCTCCAACAAAACCGCTTCACCTTCAGTGCGGTGAGGAATTCCATCAGCTTTAGCAAGATACCACAAAGCGTGTTCCGCCGAAGTCCAAAGATTCACTTGACTCATAAATTTTCAACTCTCATAAACCTCGCCATTTTTGCGAGTAAAAATCCAACTATTCCCGTTAGCTTTCGCAATTAGATCGTCATCGGGATATTCGGCACTATCTCCCGGAGTGCGATCGCCAATTTCCAGATAAACAACATCTGAATTCGTGCGGTTGACTAAATGGTGTCCGTCAGCATCCCCAGCAGGAAAACCCGCCGCCATACCAGGTTTCAGCACTTGCTCTCCCGCATTTGCAATCAGAGTAACTTCCCCTTCCAGAACATAAATTAACTCATCTTGACGGGTATGCCAGTGCCTGAGAGCAGAACAACTTCCCGGTGCAAGCCTCACCAAATTTACCCCAAAATTCTGCAATCCGGCAGCATCGCCCAAGCGTTTTTTTACTCTCCCCGCCACAGCAGATTTGAATTGCTGAGGGTACTTGGAACCCGTAATTTCCGGCACATTTTCAGGATAGATAATCATATAACAGACCTGACAGCAGTTGTGAATTTTCTCTTCTTTCTCTTCCTTCGCGGTTCGTTTTTCTGTTTTTATTATTACAAAACACGCTTAAATTCAAGATAAATACAATTTTATAGCACTTACCAGCTCCCCGCCACTCTCGCCTCCCACCTCCGA
>JAICRN010000289.1 GCA_025937335.1 Microcoleus sp. TY_ISSM_2_bin.22 | reverse complement strand
GGCTGAATTTTCGCTAGTACCTGCAAGACGCTGCGAAAATCGTTGAGAGACATGGATTCTAGTTTTACTCTGTCTCGGATGCCCAAACGGACCAGGTTTCCGAAACTAGACATTTGGGCGTCCCTGGAGGTGCCACAAACTTCATAACCTCGATCGAGCAGCAGTTTCGCTAGATAAGCTCCGTCTTGACCTGATACACCACAAATTAACGCTTTTTTCATATCAGATTGTTTTTCACAAATACACCGTAGCTGTTGCTATTTTTCAAACTTTTTAACTTTAATATAGTCGGAATTTTTATTATTTTTAATATTTTGGATTTTCCGAGGACTTACCAGAGCAAGTTTAAGCGCTTACTAAAAACCAACAACAAATTTATCATCAAGCAGACCCGAAAGCCCGATCGAAGTATTGTTGCAAAAAGTTCTATCGATAGCTGGGAGTAGCAGCATAAGCATATCGTAGGGACACGGCACTGCCATGTCCCTACGATATTTCATTTTGTACTCGCCAACTATCGACTGCCAAAAGTCTCTACCGCTCGAAAACAGAAATAACCAGTCAGCTAGAAATCGACTCAAAAGTACAAAATAGCAGGATTTTTTACCTTCTGCCGAATGACTGATGCCTTCTGCCTTCGGGTACTAGGCTTCCCACTTTTCGGCGACCAATTCAGCCAAGTCAACCACCCGCTGACTGTAGCCCCACTCATTGTCATACCAAGCCAAAAGCTTCACCATGTCGCCATCCATCACCAGCGTTAAGCTGGAATCGAGAATCGAAGAAGCATCACTTCCGCGATAGTCGCATGAAACTAAAGGCAAATCGTTGTATTCCAAAATCCCTTTCATGGAGCCAGAGGCTGCTTCTTTGAAAACTTGATTTACTTGCTCGGTAAAAGTCTTTTTCTCTACCTGAGCCACAAAATCGACTACGGACACATTGGGAGTCGGCACGCGCATGGCGATACCATTTAACTTGCCCTTCAATTCAGGAATCACCAAAGCCACAGCTTGGGCTGCTCCGGTAGAAGTCGGCACAATATTCATTGCTGCCGCCCGGGCCCGCCGCAAGTCGCGGTGGCTGGCATCCAGCAAGCGCTGGTCGCCAGTATAGCTGTGGGTAGTGGTCATCATGCCTTTGACGATGCCAAAATTTTCGTGCAGCACTTTCAGTACAGGAGCCAGACAGTTGGTAGTACAGCTAGCATTGCTGATGACTGTGTAGTCACTGTGCTTGTAGGTGTCGTCGTTGACTCCCATCACATAAGTGCCAACTTCAGAACCCTTGCCGGGAGCGGTAATTAGCACTTTTTTAGCGCCGGCAGTGATATGCTTCGATGCACCAGCTTGGTCAACGAAGACGCCGGTCGCTTCAATAATCAGATCAATACCCCAATCTTTCCAAGGCAAGTTTAGCGGGTTGCGATCGCTCACGCATTTAACTGTCTTCCCATTTAGGGTAATGGAATTTTCATCCGCACTGATGTCCACATTCTTCAACGTTCCCATCATGGAATCGTATCTCAGCAAGTGAGCATTACTTCTGGGATCGGAAGTGTCATTAATAGCTACCAACTCTAGCTGGCTGTTTTCTCTGCCCAGCCAGCAGCGCGCAAAACTGCGCCCGATACGTCCAAAACCATTGATCGCGACTCGAATCACTTTAGTACCTCCTAACGATTGCAGCCTCTAGCTCAGGCTTAAATTTTGGAAAAATTTAAGAATTGACTTATGAGACAAGATCATATCGCAAAGGTCGATCCTTTCTAACTTTTTGTGTCGATCAAAAAAGCTTGAACTTTTCTAGAAGGCTGAAATTGCAAGGCAGAACGCATTAGGCTTTCTGCCGCTGGTTACTGGTAAAGCTGATGGGCTGCAATATAAGTCCCGACAACTTCCGGGACTAAGTAGCGGAGGTCGATCCTTTCGGCGCAGCAGCGGCGGATGTGGCTCGACGAAATCTCGATCGCAGGCATGGACAGTACCTGCCAGCGAATTTCCACGTCCAGAAGAGCCATTTGTTCGGCAACTCGCCGGCCCACAGCATTTGCCTCAACCTGCATCCTGTCCCCCCCGCAATCGAGGGGTTTTCCACCCGGACAATCTCCCCACTCCGACACTCCCTCAATCTCCTCGCTTTCTCCTGTCTCTGAATCTCCCTGACTCGGACGCGGGGCCACCAACCAGTCGCACAACCCCGCAATTTCGCCGCACCGGTGCCATTTGGGAAGAGTAAGGAGTGCGTCGCTACCAATAATCCAGTACCAGCGATGATCGCCTGGATACAATTTTTGCAAATACAGCAGGGTGTCAATCGCAAAAGAACTGCCGGAGGGATTGGCATCCGGCGGCGAAAGCAGGAAGTCTGGGCAAGAGGCGATCGCCAAAGCGAGCATTTCCCGCCGCTGCTCAAAACTTGCCAAATCCGGGCGCCACTTGTGAGGAGGAGAGCGATCCGGTACCCAAATAACTCGATCGAGATTAAATTGACTGGCAGCCGTCTGGGCCACCAACACGTGACCCCAGTGAACCGGGTCAAAAGTCCCCCCCAAAATCGCTATTTTCGCCATATTTCCCAAAAATCAGGATTAGTAGAGACATCGCCCAAATTTTATGTTTGTACCCTTTTACCCGTAAGCTCTATCGCTTTTCGACTTATGCGACTAACTGCATAACTTCGTATATATACAATTAAGTGAGAATACATACTATCTGTAGTTGCTGTAGTTGAGCGGCGATCGTGTCAATCTCTCACTTTCAAGAAAAAATGACCGTACAACTAGATAAATGACTACAAAATGAGCGAAATTTTGTTGTTCGTGGTAGTGTTTGTAAATCCTTATGGGTTTTACCCTCAATCTTGGTAAAAAGGTTGTGGGGCTTTTGCTGCCGTATCCCAGCACAGCAGGCGGATAGAACTAGAAAGAATGCAGGAGTATGTAACCGCCCAAAATTCGTCTGTTGGCCCAGACCCCAGACCCCATTCTCTCTGACCTGCAATTTTCGAGCTCTGACTGTTCCGGAAAACTACTCGGTACTAAGTCATATAGGATACAAGACAAACATCTCTACAAGTCCCGCAAATCAAGGGACGCGCAGAGAATTTTGTACAAAATCTCTAGCGAACTGTATCCTGAAAAAACAATTCTTGATATGATATCGCGTGTTATTGGCGTGGTGTGGTGTGTGAGGAGCGAAGATGCCGAGTTCTGTTGATTTCAGCGGTAGACCATTTCATTTTATCGGCATTGGTGGGATTGGGATGTCAGCCCTTGCCTACATTCTAGCTAAACGCAAGTTGCCTGTGTACGGCTCGGACCTTAAATCGAGTCACATAACCGAGCGCTTGCAAGGAATGGGAGCTCACATTTTTTGGCGTCAAGACGCCAGCAATTTTGAATTATTTCAAACTGCCCTCAACGGTAGTAGTCCCGACCGGGGGGCGCTTGGGGCCGTATCCTCGGCAGTCGCGGGCACGGTAGGGACTTCCGTCGCGACAGCCGAAGCTCCCAAATTGAACGGCAACGGTTCAAGCGGCCAAGCAATTCCAAGATTGCCTCAAGTAGTATGTTCGACGGCAATTCACCCGGAAAATGCCGAATATCGAGCTGCTTTAGATTTGGGCTGTCCGATTTTTCATCGATCGGATGTGTTGGCAGCCTTAATTCAAGATTACCAAAGCATAGCCGTAGCTGGGACTCACGGCAAAACTACTACTAGCAGCTTAATCGGTTTCATGCTGATGGCTGCGGGTCTAGACCCGACGATTGTGGTAGGAGGCGAGGTAAATGCTTGGGAAGGCAATGCCCGTTTGGGGGAAGGGCCCTACTTAGTTGCCGAGGCTGATGAATCCGACGGTTCTCTCGTCAAGCTAGTAGCCAAAATTGGCATAGTGACGAATGTGGAACTGGATCATCCAGACCATTACGATACCCTCGACCAGGTAATAGACACATTTAAGGTGTTTGCCCAAAACTGTCAAACCTTGGTGGGCTGCATTGACGACCAAATCGTCAAAGATTGCCTTCAGCCTAATGTCAGCTACAGCTTGCAGCAAAACAGCGGTGCTGACTATACGGCTTCAGGCGTGGAATACGGAGCCGAAAGCACCAAGGCTGGCATTTGGGAGCGAGGAGCTTTCCTGGGGGAAATGGAGTTGAAGTTGCTAGGCAAACACAATCTCAGCAATGCACTAGCTGCGGTAGCAGTGGGTCGATTGTTGGGGTTAGAGTTTTCGGCGATTGCCAAAGCGATTGCTGGCTTTGAAGGAGCACGCCGCCGTTTTGAGGTGCGGGGTTTTCACAATGACATCCTGTTTGTGGACGACTACGCTCACCATCCTAGCGAAATTCGTGTCACCTTGGCGGCGGCTCGCTTGCGCATCGAAGGTAGCGAAAAAAATACAAAATCCCGAAGAGTGGTTGCGATTTTTCAACCCCACCGTTACAGCCGGACTCTGACATTTTTGCCAGAATTTGCTCAATCTTTTGGGGATGCTGATTTGGTTGTGGCTTGCGATATTTATAGTGCTGGAGAACCGAATTTAGGAGAAATTAGCGGGCAGCAGGTTGCTGATTTGATTGCTAAAGAAGGTCGAAAGGTTGAGTTTGGGCATTCCCTGGAGTCGGTAAGTAAGTTTTTAACCGAAAATCTGCAACCGGGTGATTTGGCTCTGTTTTTGGGTGCTGGCAATCTGAATCAGATTATTCCAGAGGTTATGGCTTTTTATCAACAAGCCTCACGCCCGAATTAGCTCAATCGCACGCCCAAAAGAGTTGAGCCACAGCCAGGGCGGTGCAGGTTATACCGACACTGCTGAAAGGCTCGCTCACAGGGGCGGCACAAGTTAGGTAAATGAATTTTCAACCACGTCTTCTCTTCGCAGGTATTTTTAAGGATTTTCAAGATGGTGACTATCTCGAATGACTCCTCTGTTAAGGACAATCGGCGAGTGTATTCTCCTATTTCTTTGCGGGGAACAGATTGCAAGATTAACTCTCAAGTTTCGCTGGCGGGCCTGACTTCGTTCCGAGTCGGCGGCCCGGCCGAGTGGTACGTTGCTCCCCGCAGTCTGGAGGCTTTGCAAGCGAGTTTTGCCTGGGCACAGGATGAAGGGGTGCCGGTGACTCTGCTGGGTGCGGGTTCTAATTTGTTGGTGAGCGATCGGGGTTTGTCCGGTTTGGTCGTCGCCACTCGCTACCTCAAACAGGTGAATTTTAATGCAGAAACAGGTCAACTTACAGCCGGGGCGGGGGAGTCAATTCCCCGCCTCGCTTGGTTGGCGGCTAAAAGGGGCTGGAAAGGTCTAGAATGGGCAGTCGGCATACCGGGCACCGTGGGAGGGGCTGTGGTGATGAATGCAGGCGCTCACAGAGGCTGTACTGCTGATATTTTGGTCAACGCTCGCGTCCTATCCCCTGGCGGCAAGGTGGAAATTCTGACTCCCCAAGAGTTGGAGTACCGCTACCGGACTTCGGTGCTGCAAGGGGGCGATCGGCTAGTAACAGAAGCGACTTTCCAGTTGCAGCCGGGATTCGACCGATCGCAAGTAATGGCAGAAACTAATAGCCATTTCAGCCAGCGGCGGACAACTCAACCTTATCACTTACCGAGCTGTGGCTCAGTCTTCCGCAACCCGGGCCCGAAGACGGCAGGTTGGTTCATCGAACAAGCGGGACTCAAGGGATACCAGATCGGCGGGGCGCAAGTAGCTCAGCGCCATGCTAATTTTATTCTTAACTGCGGGTCGGCAACGGCCAATGATATTTTTCAAGTGATCCGCCACGTTCAACAGCAAGTCGAGCAGCGGTGGTCGCTGTTGTTGGAGCCAGAAGTTAGAATACTGGGAGAGTTTCCCTTCTAGGGCATTATTAAAGTAATAAGGAAACGGCAGACTGCCAGCCCACACACCATCACAAAGTAGCTATGACAAAATCAGGACAAGGATTTGGCTTCGGCCTGGGCAAAATGAAAGAACTGACTGAAGCTTTCAAAAAAGCTCAGCAGGTTCAAGAAGGAGCTAAAAAGCTCCAAGAAGAGTTGGATCAAATGGAAATTGAGGGAACTGCCGGCGGCGGCTTGGTCAAGGTTTTTCTCAGCGGCAACCAAGAACCCCGCCGCGTGGAAATCTCGCCGGATGCCCTCGGTGAAGGTGCTGATGTGGTGTCTGAACTCGTCACGGTGGCGATGCAGGATGCTTACGCTAAGTCTACGATGACGATGCGGGAGAAAATGGAAGAACTCACCGGCGGACTGAATCTCCCCGGTTTCGGTTAGTCATTAGTCATCAGTCATTAGTTATTAGCTATCTGTGTTTAAAAATGGCTTTATAGCTAATGACTGATTGATTTCTCTGAATCAGGAAACATTGCTAAAAAGGAGAAAGGAAAAATTTTCTTTCTTCCTTTCGCTGACCAATTACTAATTATCAATTACTAATTTAATGTCTTATAAATTATTGTTTGTATGTCTCGGAAATATCTGCCGATCGCCCTCAGCAGAAAATATTATGAATCACTTAATTAAACAAGCTGGTTTGAGCGATCGCATTACCTGCGATTCGGCCGGAACAGCTAGCTATCACATTGGCAGTCCCCCTGACAGGCGGATGGCATTGGCGGCGCGGAAGCGAGACATTGAATTGTTAGGCGAAGCCCGCCAATTTACCAGGAAAGATTTTGAAAATTTTGATTTGATTCTGGCTATGGATCGGGACAATTATCGCAATATTCTTGCTCTGGATGCTACGGGAAAGTATAAAGATAAAGTGCGGCTGATGTGCGATTTTTGCCAGAAATACGACCTTAAAGAAGTGCCAGATCCTTACTACGGCGGCCCGGAGGGATTCGATCGAGTAATTGATTTGCTGCACGATGCTCAAGCGGGTTTGTTGGAGTACGTTATAAATCAGGAAAATTTAACAATTACCAATTAACAGTTACCAATTACCAATTACCGACTAAATGGTGTTCCATCGCAAAGCGAACGAGTTCTGCTCGGTTGTTGCTGTCGGTTTTTCTGAACAAGCTGCTGACGTGCTTTTCGACAGTTCGAGGACTCAAGTTGAGTCGGGACCCTATTTGAATATTAGAAAGACCTTCTGTCAGCAAATCTAGCACTTCTCGCTCTCGCTGAGTCAAACTCGGAGCATTTTGGCTTGGAGATGCCCGTGAAGCGGAGCTATCCCGTAGGGAATCGCCTGTCTTTGACTTTTGAGTTAAAAAATCTGCTTCTGGCTTGTCATTGGCTCTGCTGCGTGCCTCT
>JAICRN010000110.1 GCA_025937335.1 Microcoleus sp. TY_ISSM_2_bin.22 | reverse complement strand
TTTCCCGAATATAAAGTAGATGGAAACTTTAAACAATAGGCAGCAGGAACCACCTCGATCAACCACCAATTAAACATATCTCGTCGGGCTTCAGTAAAACCAGAAATGGCGTCCCCGGTAATGGCATCATACAAAATATCCAAGATGGCATTATAGGCTGTTTTGGTGTTGAGTGTTTGCAGCAAGCCGTAGAAAATATTATAAGCTTTGTTACTAGCTTGATATTTTCCAATTTTGTTGATATTAGGAAACAAGGTATCTGCCCAAGCTTTTGGGATTTCACAACTATCCTTCAGCCAACAAGATACAATTCCTTCAACGATATCAGCTTTGTGTTCTTCAGGAAAGTAATGTTTAATCGTCGGTTTAGCTGCTAAGGCTATTCCATAAGCCATATAGACGTATCGCTGATGGGATATTGCATCATTAGGCATTCCAAAGGCTGTCATTACTTCTACAAAGGCTTCTTCTACATTGCACTTTCCACCTGTTTCATATAAATCACGATACTTTCTGTCCCAAACCGTGTGAAGTGTTTGCTGTAATTGCTGTGGAATAGTTGAGTTGCTTGGCAATTTAAAATCAGTGTAATGACCTATATCAAACTCGCTCATTGACTTTCCCTCCTTATGTATTTTCCTCGATCGTCAACCAAGAAAAAGCTAATCTTAAGCTTCATATATACCCCATTTCAAATTAACTGCAAACTCTGCTCGAATCCCTCGGATTCAGCCCATTTTAATCGTTGTTGAATTGACATCCCCTGCAACTTTTTACTCATTTCATATAAATCAACTTGCGGATAATCCCCCTTAAATAGCGGAATCAAATACTCCACAACAGCAGCAATTCCCTCCGGTGGCACTGCATTGCCAATCTGCCGCCGCACTTCTGTTGTAGAACCTTCAAAAACAAAGTCATCGGGAAATGTTTGCAATCTTGCTCTTTCACGATTGGTCAAAGAACGCGGTTCTAAATAATGATAACCCCAAGTTCCGCCACCGCCACCAGCAATAATTGTCGATGATGGTTTATCTGGATGAATTCTGCGATAAACGTGACTTATCATGCCTTTGACATAGTATGGACTGTCCTTGGGAATATCAGAAAAATTGCCTCCCGGTTTAATTCGATTCAAAATTTCAACGGTGCGGGAATGAATTTTATGATGTTTGTTATTGTCAATAACTGTTTCTACATTTTTGAGTGCTTCGCCCGCAGTTCGATAAGGATTTTTGCGATTTATACCGTATTCTGGCTGAGGATGCACAAAATTAAATCCTGTATCCATGCGAATGCCAACTAATAACACTCTTTGCCTAAATTGCGGAACTCCGTAATCGGCAAAGTTGTAAAGTTTAGGTTTAACTAAATAACCCGGTGCTATACTTTCAAAGTCGGAAATTATTTGTTTGATTGCTTGATAATTATTGGCGCTTAATAAACCTTTGACATTTTCTGCTACAAAAGCTTTGGGCTTTTTCTTGTTGACAAAATCGAGAAAGTATGTATATAAATTGCCTCTGGTTCCTTCCAGGCCGGGACGTTTCCAAATCATGGAAAAGTCTTGACAGGGGAACCCTCCTATACATATTTCTGCTTCGGGAACTTGTGCAATGTCTATATTTTCTATGCTGTCGTTGACGATGACATCGGCAATGTTTTTTCTGAATGTTTTGCAGGCGTATTTATTGGAGTCGATCGCCCAAACTACTTCAAACCCCGCTTTGTGGAATGGCAAGTCCATGCCGCCGCAACCAGAAAATAAGGATATGAGTCGCGGTTTTTTTGTCCAGGCGATCGGCTGGAGACGTTCGATTAACATAGGAGTGTAAAGTTAGCCAAGGGCGGGCTGGATGCCGGCACCACAAGAGTGTCATCATACCAAAACACGATCGAATTCGACTCATCAATTGATATTTCACTCTTCGTCATCTAACTCGATCCCCGCTTGACGCAATTTTTCTGCCAATCTTTCAGCGCGCAGTCTTTCGCGATCTGTTCGTTCTTCCGACCACAGCAATAACTCGCCTTCAGAATTCCACCACCTCAGCCAACAGCCTGTTCTCCCTTCGTGGGTTCCTTCCCAAATACCTAAAAATAAGTCTAATCCCGGTATCCAATAACGTCCGTTTTCATCAGGTTTTTGCAAGTTGTAACGCTCTAATTCTAAAGCGTAAACTTCTAAATGAGCTGTTTTTGCTCGGAATATGACGTATCGGGGGACTTTGATTACTTGCTCGTAAAAATACCACTTTCCCACCCGCGATGTAAATTCAACCGAGTATTCTTCTCCATAGGTTTCTGAAAGAAATTCCATCACGATTTGAGGGATGGTTCCTTCTGTGTGCGGGGTGTAACTGCGGCGGACTTGAGAGACATTTTTGGGATTGACGGGTTTCACGTACATCCAATCTGGTGCTTTGCAGATAATACGCTGTTCGTCGCTGGTTGAACCTGGGAAGCTTATGCCGGCACACAAGGCAAAGTTGGAAACAATTAAGGCATCCTGCATTAATTCAGGAAATTCTGTTAGCGGCTGGCGCAAAGCGGCGGCTAATAATGGTTGGCTTTCGTCTTCCACTGGGTCGTCTGGTAGTTGAAAATCTTCTGGTAGTAGCGGCCAGGTGATTGTGAGTTTTGTTTCATATTTTTTTGTTACTACAGACATAGTTTATCAGAGGTTAAATGTTTTAATGTTTAAATTATATCTTTTGGTTTTTGGGATTAATGTTAATGGCTTAATAACGAGGCAGAGCCTCTGGATATGCGTTACCGGGCAAAGCCTGGTAACGAGAGGATTGGAATTCTAAGCCCCCCTGATTTAGGGGGATCTAGACTGGGCTAAAACCGAGAGTGCTAAGGGTTGTTAATTTTCTGCTGTAGTTCGGTGGTCATAGCTAGCAGTTCTGATTGGGCGATCGCACTTTGTTCGCCACTCGCCAACCACTTCAATTGTACCGTCTCGTTTTCAGCTTCCGCATCTCCCAAAACTAAACACGCAACTGCACCGCTTCTGTCGGCTCTTTTAAACTGTTTCCCGAAAGCACTAGCGCTCAAATCTATTTCTACACTAAACCCAGCACTTCGCAATTTTTGAGCTAACAGTACCGATTGCTGTTCTGCTTTTTCGCCCCTGGATACCAAATAGAAATCTAACTTCGGCGCGGGCAAAGGTTGCAACTTTTGCAGCAGGATAATCAACCTTTCGATACCCATTGCCCAACCGACTGCCGCCGTATCTGGGCCGCCCAATTCCTTGACTAAACCGTCGTAGCGGCCGCCTCCGCAAACTGTTGCTTGCGCTCCCAAATCGTCGGAGATAATTTCAAATGCGGTGTAGGTATAGTAATCTAAACCGCGCACTAATCTGGGATTTAACTGATAGCTAATTCCTAAATTTGTGAGCATAAGCTGCACTTGCTCGAAGTGCGATCGCGATTCCTCTCCCAAATACTCCAAAATGCTCGGCGCACCAGCTACCATTTCTTGAGTGCGCCGATCTTTGCTGTCCAAAATCCGCAGCGGATTGCGAGTCAACCGGTCTTGGGAATCGGCATCTAATTCGGATTTGTGCGGTGTAAAATAATCGATTAATGCTTGGCGATAATTTTGTCTGTCTTCCTTGTTTCCGACAGAGTTAATATCGAGGCGCAAATTTTTTAAACCGAGGGTTTGCAGGATGTCGCAGGCGATCGCAATTACTTCGACATCCGCACGGGGATTCGCACTCCCCAAGAGTTCCACGCCAATTTGATTGAACTGCCGCTGTCTTCCTTCTTGCGCGCGTTCGTAGCGAAACATCGGCCCCGCATACCACAGACGCTGCACGTCACCAGCCGCGTACAAACTGTTTTGAATAAAAGCTCGGACTACTCCGGCGGTGCCTTCTGGACGCAAAGTTGTCGATCGATCGCCCTTATCTTTAAAAGTGTACATTTCTTTGCCCACGACATCGGTAGCTTCACCGATGCCGCGTTCAAATAAAGATGTTTGTTCAAAAATTGGCGTCCGAATTTCTCGATAAGCAGCTTTTTTCAAAATTGTTCTAGCGACTTCTTCGACATTTTGCCAATATTGAATTTCAGCGGGCAAAATATCCCGCGTTCCCGGTAAAGTTTTAATTGCATTCATTTTGTTAGTCAGTAGTCATTAGTCAGCAGTCATTAGTTAACGGTTATTAGTTATTAGTTAACGGTTATTAGTTGTTAGTCAACAGTCAACAGTCAACAGTTAACAGCTAACAATTCCCAATTCCCAATAACTAATGACTTAATAATTCCCAAGCTCCGTAACGCTCGCCATAATAAGCCAAAATTCGATCTACTCGCTCGCGGCCGACCAAATCGAACCCTTCAGGATACTGTATCCACAAACCCCCAACTTGGCTGTCGCTGTAATCAAACCGCTGCGACTGCTGCGGAATTAAACCGGTTTGCACCCCTTCAACTTGACGCAAATGGGCCGCCACTTCGCGATACACCGCCAGCGGCAATCCATGGCATTGAATTTGATAGCCCAGTTGTTTTTCTTGTGCCGTTTGCATCATTTCTTTGCCTGTCCCCAACCTGATCCCCTACTTAAGATACTTCTTTATCGATCGGCCCCGGTAGAGGGCAGCAGTTAATATTGTCCAAACATACCTTTCCCCACTGCAACGCCCAGCGTACAAGCGTAACTCGATTGTCAGCGCGCGTCTTGTTCAAGATATTGCTAATGTGGTTGTCAACTGTACGCTTGCTAATCTCTAACTTTTCCGCGATTTTCTCATTAGTCAATCCCGCCGCTACTAACTCTACCACTTGCAATTCTCTGTCCGACAGCGTGACAGGGGTCCCAGAGATACTCCCACTCATAAATTTTTCCTATGTCTGCATATTTACCTATCTACAATTCTAAAGGATGAGGGATCGAGTATGAAGAGCAAATTTAATTTGCTGTGCTACTCTTTCGGGCGCAAAGCAGCAACTCGCTTGCAGAATCGCCTGGAGTGCAAACCCAGCCCCGACACAGCAAGACGCGCAGCTACTTGCACTGCTTTTGCCTCGGGTGGCGGATGCTGCCTTTACCTGCGCCTATCTGACATCCGGGCCCAACCTCTAGATGTTTGCGCGTCAAACAACGAACTGATACGCCCGCACTATACTTCAGTCTTAAGGGAGTAACTGCCAGTATCAGTAGGTCTGATATTATAGGAGCAGCCATTAAAAAATAGCTTGCAATTTTTCTGGGATGGGTTAAAAATCATTATTGACCTGTCTACTGCTGGTCTAAAATCTCAAATCTCAAATCTAAAATTCCTATGACTTATCCTCGCGTTCTGTGTCTGGGTGAACTTTTATTTGATTGTTTAGCAGACAAACCAGGAGTATCTCTCGAAGAGGTAGAATCTTGGACGGCATATCCCGGTGGTGCTCCTGCTAATGTTGCCTGTGCTTTGGTTAAATTGGGTACGGCGGCGGGATTTATCGGTGCTGTAGGTGGGGATGAATTGGGGAATTCCCTAGTGCAGGTATTGCAAGAAGTAGGGGTTGATATCGCTGGAGTGCAGCGGCATCCGAGTGCGCCGACGCGGCAAGTTTATGTCTTGCGGAATGAAGCCGGCGATCGAAATTTTGCCGGTTTTGGCGAATTCAATACTGCGGATTTTGCCGACACCCGTCTCCTCGCTGCAAAACTACCCGAGGTGCTGTTTGAAAATGCCGAATTTTTAGTGCTAGGCACTTTAGAATTAGCTTATCCTGAAAGTCGAGAGGCGATCGCCCGAGCGCTAGAACTAGCAGAACAGTACGACGTTAAAATTATACTTGACATCAATTGGCGTCCAGTGTTTTGGCCAAATCCAGACGAAGCCAAAGCGCGCATTAGAAAAATCTTAAAAAAAGTTGATTTTGTCAAGTTATCTGAGGAAGAAGCCGAATGGTTGTTTGCAACTACCGACCCTGGAGCTATTACCTACCGCCTCGATTCTGTAGAAGGCGTTTTGGTGACTGCGGGCGAGAAAGGTTGCGCCTATTGTATCTCTGAAAATGAAGGAAAAATCCCCGCCTTTGCAGTAGATGTTGAGGATACGACTGGTGCCGGCGACGCATTTCTGGCTGGTTTTGTACGCCAATTGTGCAAGCATGGAATCAAGAATTTAGCAGATCCAAAAATAGCCCAAAAAATTGTAACTTATGCGAGTGCGGTAGGTGCGATGACAGCGATGAAACCCGGGGCAATTAGATCTCAACCAACCGCCGCTGAAGTAGAAGCTTTCTTGTATTTATACAAAAATTAGCACCCCGAACCTATCAGTCTGGAAACGGAGAGGGCGCTAAATATAGTTCACAAGCCCGGTTAATCCGAAAAAAAATAACTCTTTTAGTAAATTCGCTTTAAAAAACCTCGATCCGGCTGTTTGAAATCCATACTATATAGCAATCCTTGCAGGAGTCGTAATTTTTTTACCCCACCGCAACCCTCCCCGAACCCGCTGTGAGTCCGTAAGAAATTCACAAATGATGCGAGGATTGCTATACAAACTATCCTCCTAGCTGAGAGAAACTAAGAATTCAAGGGGTAAGCTGTCGCGCATTTAAATTGCACGTACTCGGCGGGCGGGACGCCCACCCCACAAGAGTTTTATTGTTTTTTGACAGACAATTTAAATCCCGCAACAGCTTATGGAAGCCAGATTTGGTATTAGAGGTTTTATTGTGGGGAATTAAGCGCACATCAGATGAATTCTAATTTGGCGCAAGATTACCTCTAGCGGTTGCGAAGCATCTATGATAATGGCATCTTCTGGTTCTTCGAGAGTGTCTAACTGACTTAACAACAAGTCTGCTTTCATGTAGTGATTTTCGCGACTTGTTAACCGGGCTGCCAATAGCTGAAAAGAACATTTTAGATAAACTATCTTCATTCGCTGTTGGTCGCGGCAGAGCATTTCGCGGTAAGATGCTTTTAAAGCAGAACAAGCCAACACGACATTTTGATTTTCTAACAGCCACCTGTCTATTGCCGCTTGCAATTGTAATAGCCAAGGAAGGCGATCCGCATCTTCTAAAGGAATACCCCGACTCATTTTCTCGATATTAGCTGATGGGTGAAAATCGTCGGCATCGCTGAAATCCCAATTGAGAGATTGCGCCAGCAACTTGCCAACAGTAGTTTTGCCAGAACCGGAAACTCCCATCACGATCGTAATCATGGCACTTATTTACCGAAATACTTGCAATCTCATCGAGTTGTGCGATCGACAAACCGGGTTTCTTAAGTTGCAGGATGAATTATACCACCCTAAAAAATTCAATAAACCCGGTTTATTTTTGATTCTCGATCAAATTTCTTCCATAGTGGGTCTAATAAAATTATAAGCCAAAACGCCGATAATTCCACCAACCACTGGGAATACAATAAACGCCCACAACTGTTGGATTGCCCATCCGCCTTGAAAAAGTGCTACACCGATACTTCTAGCTGGGTTAACTGAAGTATTGGTTACGGGAATTCCGATTAAGTGAATCAACACCAGCATCAAGCCGATCGGAATTCCGCCCAAACCGACGGGATATTTGGGATGGGTAGTACCCATGATTGTAAATAACAGAAAAGCAGTCAGTACAATTTCCGTCAAAGCTGCTGCCAAAAGTCCGTAACCAGTGGGAGAATGTTCTGCAAAACCGTTAGACGCAAATCCCGAAGCCGCCGCATCAAAACCCGGTTTTCCTGATGCTATCATATACAAAACAAGACCGCCTAAAATTCCCCCTACAATCTGACCTCCTATATAATAAGGAAGCAAAACAGCATCGATCAGTTTGGCAACTACTAAACCGACGCTTACCGCCGGATTAATGTGGCATCCAGAGATAGGACCGATCGTATAAACCATGATTAAGAGAGACAGACCAAAGGCGATCGAAACTCCCAAAAAGCCGATTTTGTCTCCAGCTAAAACCGCACTGCCACATCCACCTAATACCAACACAAAAGTACCAAAAGCTTCAGCAACCCCAATCTTTATTTTTTTGTTCATACTCACAATTTTCTGAAGTTTATGTTCGGTCAATTTCGCACCCAGACGAATTCTAATTATAAAAAGTAGAACTCCAATTTGTTTCATGCAGAGGAACAATACTAATGGAAATCATTAGCAATGTGTAGCTCTAACTTTCATAAATTTTATGGGTTTAAACTGAGACTGCGGAATTTGGAATCGATAAATTAGCTCAAACATACTCTATTATAGAAAAAATGTCAACATAGAGTTAATTATTTGTATAAATTGTGCAATCTTCTGTATTTAATTCACAATAATTAACTTGACTTCTTCCCTAATTATGCGATCGTAATTTTACTTATTGTTGCTGATTATCCGATCGCACTTGCAGTTAAAACATCACTGCTAACCGGCTGGTACCTCCAACCTTGGAAGGGGCGAAAGTCTCGCCAATCGGCAGTCATCTTGCACAGCAAGCGAAACTGTAGCGGCGTTGGGGGTTGGTTGAGGCGATCGACTTCTACGCGAACCAATTCTCGATGCTGCGAGATAAGTTGAAAAAAATCCCCGCAAAGATAGCGCGGACAATAGCCTACAATCCCGCGATCTTTCGTACACAGAACCAAAGCAGAGGAATCGTGCGGATTTTGAAATTCGTGGGCTAAATACAAAAGTTCGCCCACTTTAAGCCGATTAATCCGTTCAATTGCCGGCTTGGGAAGGTGTCGCAGTCCATCTGCAAAAAAATGGATACAGTAACGTCCATTTTCATCTGGTTCGGGACAGGGGAATACCTCAAATTTATCAGTTACCCGTTTCCCTCCGCTGCGGGCCAATAAAGCAATTGGGTCATCTTCGTGTTGAGGGATATTCAACCACTGTACAAATTCAGGGTAGTCAGGGCGCGATCGCGGCATCACTCGATTGGAAAACAAGGGAAACAGTTTCTGTGAAGTGTAAACATTATTGAAATCAGGGAAAGATGGCAAGGGTTCAAACCCGCACTTATGTTTAGCTTCTATAACACCATTTGTATAATTGAACTGGTATTCTTTACCGTTAAATGTCAATCGACCAATCGGAAACCAAGAACCGCTGCCCGGGCTTTGCCAAGCCAAAAATAGTGTTTTCAAAGCTAATCTCCTGTCAATTAAACTAGGCAGCGCACCTTATCTTTACTTTGAATTAATAAGAATTTTTTGCAGTTCTTGCCGAGTTTTACCGTCGATTATCTCTTTGCCAACATTGGGTTTGCTGACATTCACTCGGACAAAATCAATACCGTCTTTTTCGGTAAACTTCCGATCGCCATCCGAGTCTTTTCTAATTGTAATAAAAATTGCGCCACTTTTCTCATCAAATACCCAACTCATTAACTGGGTATCGGGCGGAGTTATTGCCTGAAGCGATTTGCCTCCCAAGTTAGATAAATATCCAATAATTGCGTCCGCCCTGTCAAGTTTGCCATCAGCATTTGTATCGCTATCTATGATGTGAAATAACAGCCACTGATTCTGAGGCTTGCTGGATACTTTTTTGGCTCGATTTTGCTTTGGTTGATTTGTTTGTACATTTCCCTCGCTTGGATTTTCGGGTTCTTGTTTACCTAACAAATATTCAAATTTGAATATTAACGCTTTTCTGTTTAATAAAATATTAGATTCTCCGCTAGTTTTGTTATAAAAAATCATATTATAACCAACTATCCCGCTACCCCGAGACTCTTCATAATCAGAGTATATTGGTGATACAGCGGGAAAGCCCGCTTGTTTTTCATCCCCCGATAAAGTAACGGGAATCATTATATATTCTGATTCAGAGTCAAATATCAAATCGCCGTAACCAACCTGCAACAATTTTGGCTTTTCTGAAACCTTTTGTGCTTGAGTTACTGTCGTAGTTGAACTGCATGATAGGGCAACAGCTAATAGGAGAAATGCAGCAGACATCTTGTGTAAAATCTGATGAGTTACCATAATTTTTAACCTTTGAGATAGATAGTTATTTTGATTTTATTCTAGTTATCGTGCCTACATCATTCATACAGATTTGTAGGGGTAGTGCCAAGACTGCCTACCCCCGATAGATCTGGGCAACCACGGGGTGATTGCCCCTACCTTATACGAATTCGCGCGGATCGGTGACATACCCAGTCAGCGCAGACGCCGCCGCCGTGTAAGGCGAAGCTAGATAAACTTGCGCTTCTTTGTTCCCCATCCGGCCGGGAAAATTGCGGTTAGTTGTAGACACGCAAATTTCGGGTTCGTTCATCCGCCCGAAAGTATCTTTCGGCCCGCCCAAACAAGCGGCGCAAGAAGGCGCGGCGGGTTCGATGCAGCCGGCAGCTAAGAAGATTTCCGAAAGTGTTTGACCTTCGTATTTTGTGACAAACAAATCTTCGTAAACTTTCTGAGTTGCTGGTACTAAATAAGTCGGAACTTTGACTTGGTATCCTTTGAGAATGCGGGCGGCACTCAGAAAGTCGGAGGTTTTGCCGCCGGTGCAGGAACCGATGTAAACTCGATCGATCTTGACATCGCGGCAGTTGCGGGCTAAGTCGCGGTTGTCGGGAGAGTGAGGTTTGGCGACGACTGGTTCTAATTTGCTGACATCGTAGGTGCGATCGCTATAAAATTTAGCATCCCCATCGCTGTAAAATGAATCGAAGGGTTTGTCAGTCCGCGAAGTAACGTAATCAAACGTAGTTTTGTCCGGCGCAACCGTGCCATTTTTACCGCCAGCTTCAATCACCATATTGCACAGCGTCATCCGTTCTTCCATCGTCAAACGCTCAACTGTATCGCCCGCAAATTCCATTGTCCGGTAGTTAGCACCGGCCACGCTAATATCACCAATAATCTGCAAAATCAGGTCTTTTGCTAACAAATAATCCGGCAGTTCGCCGTTGAATACAAAGCGCAT
>JAICRN010000735.1 GCA_025937335.1 Microcoleus sp. TY_ISSM_2_bin.22 | reverse complement strand
TAATGAAGTTTTTCCCATTTGCCGGGGGGCTTTGATTCGGATTAAAGCTCCGGGCTTAACAATAGTTTGGTAGCAGTCCGATTCGATGGGAGGTCGATCGATATATAGGGGTGAATCTAAACTCACAGAACCTTCGGGGTTGTCTAAATTGAGAAGAGAAACGGGAGGTGCGGCGATCGATCGCACATTTTCCCCCGCAGGCGACGACTCCTCAACGATATCGCTAACAGAAGCATCGCGCGATCGCTCTGCGGCATCCAACTCCGAAAAATCCGACTTCTTCTTTAATACCGGAGTCAGCTCTTCGGAAATTCCTGCCATGCTGATGCTAACGCAACCCAACTTATAGGCACGTTCGATCGACTCCCCCGCCGCCAACGTATCGTAAAAACCTACAGCAAATTCCCGTGCGGCCCGATCTCCCACCGCTTGGTTCATGCCGATCACATAGGGAATGTGACGTGCGATCGCCTCAGCTTGCACTTCTGAATAGCAAGCGTTGAGTATTACGCACTCCACGTACTCCTTAAACGCCTCAAACAAAGCTGCCAAAGCTTTGGTATTTACCAGCTTAATTTGTCCCGCCTCATCTTCCAAGGCTAAACCGCCTTCTCCTGCACCATGCCCAGAGAAATGCACAATCTCTGGTTTATAATCTAATATGGCTCGCTGCATCTCTCTTGGCGTCACCGCCCACTGTTGCTCCAGTTGAAACTTGTCGCGCTTTTGTGAGCGTTGCAACCCCTCTGCAATTTCCATCGCCTCTTTCTGTAAGTCCACAGGGGTGGTATTTTTGGGGTTGGCTGCCAAAAACAAGATAGTTTTTTTATTTCGAGTAGGAATACTCATCAATCGAACCTTCACGCTTAGGAGATACAGGAGCTTAACGACACTACCCCTGTGACGGCGATATATTTCTTGCCTTTACGCTATTTAAGCACAAACATCTTTATTTTTGTTGGTCAGTAAACTGACAGAAACGATCGCCCTGAGTTAAGCATAACCAATCGAAAAGGCGATCGCGACTCTCAACTAATCTTTTAGCTACGTATTCAAGAAGTGCGATCGGCTTCCCCTTTTGCAGTCCTATTTCATAAATATCGAGATTCTTTATAGTTTTATTCTCATGCCCGATCCAGGATTTTTTGATGATTATTATTGCCTAAATTAGTACATAAAATATTCTATACTTCCCCATTTACTTAACCCACCCACTCCGAAAAAAAACGGGTTTTTTATCAACTCTGTGGATATCAAAAATGATTTATTTTAGTTTACTTAAACAATCACTCAATTCCCCTACCAACCATTCTTTCTCAGCTTGCGGCAAAAATAAGCCAAAACAATAGTTACGCGACTTGGCGCGAATCCGGCAAAAAGTCATCGATTTTTTGAGCAATGGCAGATGAATTTTGCTCAACTTTACCCGCTGGATATCTTGAGGACTGATTTGAATTGGTCTAGTGAATAAAGGAGAAGCAATCCTATACAAGCACCTACACAAGAACATCAAAGCATAAAATACGGTAAATATTATTACAGGTTTGCTTGATATAAATACAAACAGATGAAATGATTTACCTAGCGAGTCGGCTAAAGTGTATTTAAACAAGCTAACTGTCCCGTATATCAGTCCGGGAATTAACCATAGGATTAAATCAAAAAATAACAGAATCAAAGAGAAGGAAAGTAAAATTTTATAACTCTGATGAATGAACTGGAAAAACCCTGTGAGTTTACTAGGGAAACGATCGGGGTATATATTGATGAATAACCACCGTTTAGCGTCAATTAAAGTAATTCGGGACTGGGGCGATCGCTTAAACATTTTTTCGCGATTAATCCCGCTTGGCTGTTCCCCTCGCAACGCTGATAAAGCATCTTTTGCTGAGTCAAATCTATCTTCAATTGCGGGTTCAATTATCTTCTCTAACCAGTTGGCAAACTCTGGAGAAATAGAGACGCGATCGCGGAATTTTATCTTCTGCTTTTGTCTGGGTAGATCGGATGGAAATTTCTGGGTTAACAGGAAAAGCAGCGTTGTGCCTAATCCATACAAATCTGTTGATAATACAGCTTTTCCTCTGAATTGTTCAGGTGCCATGTAACCGTAGGTTCCGACAACGGTACTGCCTCCTGTAACGGTATGATGGTAAGTATTTTGAACTGCGCCAAAATCAACTAGGAAGACTCGCCCATTTTTTTGCAGAATTATATTTTGAGGTTTGATATCTCGGTGGATAGTAGCAGGTAACAGCGATTGCAGATAAACTATAATTTCTAGCACTTTAGAGGCGATATGACGAACTTGCGCTTCATTGGGTTTCCAGCCATTTTCTATCAATTGTGCGAGAGATTTTCCCGGTGCGAGTTGTTGGGCGATATAAAAACAACGATCTTGGGAAGTATCCACTTGAAAGTAGTCAATGTAGCGAGGAATTCCCGGATGATTCAATCCCGATAAAGTTTTTGCTTCTCGTTCAAATAACTCGACTTTCTTCCATTCAGTTGTCAGACGCAGGGATAAAGCTTTGAGTGCAACTTTTTGATTGCTGTTTAAATCTACAGCAGCATAGGTGATTCCAACTCCACCCTGTCCTAATTTGCCGAGAATGCGATATCTTTCAGCAATGATTTTTTCCGATCGTTG
>JAICRN010000795.1 GCA_025937335.1 Microcoleus sp. TY_ISSM_2_bin.22 | reverse complement strand
ATAAATATTGCTAAAGTAGTCCAAAGGAAAAAAATAAGAGTAATCTAAAAGTATCCCAACCACACAAGAGAGGCGGATTTTATGAATCTTTATAAATCTGTTGTAAACGCAATGCGTTACGTTTCGGAAGGAGCCTCGCGGATTTTTAGACGGAGCGATGACGATTATCCCAACAGTGGCGTTCAGCCTTTTGAAGGTACGCCATCCAAAGGCTCTAAATGGGAAAGATGAGCAGCCGATCGGGAATTTTCTAGCGATGCAGGTAAAGGCATTCTGTTGAAGCGAGAAAAGCCGATCGCCTCAAATAACTTTAGCAAGAATGGCAATTTATGCAATCGCTTTTAAATTTCTTCAATTTGCCCCAGCTAAACAAAGTTTATCTGGGGTTTTGCAACTAAGTGATAACCGCTAAAAATGCCCAATTCCCCATGCCCAATTTACAAAAACTGATTTAGGAAAAAGGCGATCGCAGCACTGCCGATCGGCAATGTCATATTGTCTATTCCCCACTTAGAAACCGATTCTAAACTAGCAGCAACCAAAGCCACAACGGCAGACACCGCCCAAGTTTGCCAAATATTGCCTTGAACCGCCAGCAAAATCAAACTGCTAACAGCAAAACTCACCAAATACATAGTTGCAGAACCTTCCCAACTCTTCTGCATTCCCCAAACTCGATAACTATGTTTGCCGTATTTCTGGCCGATGACAGCAGCCAATCCGTCGCCCCAAGTCATCACTAAAATGCCCAAAGCAGCGTATTCCTGACGCTGTAGCGGCCAAAACCAAGCGACGAGAATGCTGATAGTAACAGCATAGAAAAAAGTCCCCCAACTCTTCCGGTTGATGCTGTTGAGACTGGGTAAAATCGGAACTTGGTAGGAAATTAGGGCGATCGCCGCCGCTAAAATTCCCGCCGAAATTCCCACCCAACCGGGTATTTCCAGCCACCACGCCAGCAAAATCACATTTCCAGTACCGATGTGCACCACCTTCCGCGATACCTCAGCATCGACAGAAGTAAAGCGATTTAAGCCCTCAGCTACCAGTAAAATCAAGCCCAGCCAGATACCCACGAGGGAAATTTGCAGCCACACAGTCGGAATTTCAGCAAATATAGACACGATATTTAGGAAAAACTTATTTACATCAGGCACTGTTTACTACTTTAGTGGAAAGCGCGATCGCTCTGTTCGGTGTTGGCAGGATTTTCTACCGTCACTACGGTATAATTTACTCGCTCTCCTGTCGTCGGCTTTGGAGACAAAGTGAGTTAGGCTAATCAAATTAGTCGTTTGAAGTTTTGAAATTATCAGAGAATCTGACTGCTATGCAATATGTATTAATTATTCATGAAGTAGAAAACTATGAAGCTTGGAAACAGGTATTCGATCGTGCTGAAAGCATCCGAAAAGAAGCTGGCGAGCGCTCCTATCAGGTCTTGAAGTATGACAATGAACCCAACAAAATTGTTCATTTCTCCGCGTGGACATCAATCGCAGATGCTAGGGCGTTTTTTGAGTCGCCTAGACTGGTTAAAATTAGAGAAGAAGCCGGAGTTAAAGCTCCTGAGTTTATTTATCTAGACCAATTAGAGTCAGGAGTATTGTGAAAGACCTATTTGTATAATGTAAGTTGTTCCAACTAGGGGGTTAAGTTTTGAGTATGTACGACGGTAGCTACTACCAGCTAATGGCTGAGTACAATTGCTGGATGAATCAAAAAATATATTCTGTCTGCTCGGCAATTCCTGATCAACAGCGCAAACAGGATATGGGAGCCTTTTT
>JAICRN010000791.1 GCA_025937335.1 Microcoleus sp. TY_ISSM_2_bin.22 | reverse complement strand
TTCTGGTATCTTTCTAAGCTGTAGGTTTTCGGCACACTTTCTAGGTGAAGATTGCGTGTAATTTCGTATTCCTGCTTGTATCTGACTAACGAAGCTGGCATCGGATAATCTTGCTTGAGGAATTTGAGAATGACTGGTTGTTTGTCTTGCTTTCTCAGTCCTCGGTAAACTAAAGAATTGTTACTTTCATGAATTTGGTTCGTAATTTCGTAGCCGGCTAAGTTAATCATCCTTGCAGCCTCTTTAAATAATTAATACACATTTTTTTTAGCAATTCTCAATTTGTAAGTAGATGTATCCTCTAATATAAAGACTAGCCTGCACTTTCAGCAAAATTTAAATTATTACTAAACAATATTATTTTTTACATTTCTTCAAAAAAGTACAAATAAATATTTAGGTTAGGAGTCCGATCGCTCTACAGCTTTCTCCAAAAGCAGGCAGAACAGAAGAAAAGGATCTCGCCGTTGAGCTTCCTAGGAAATTTGGGTGTTGCATAATTAGAGTATGAATAGTTGGAATCACCATGTAATGAAAGCGAGTGAAAATTAACCAATATCCGTAAAAACACTAAGAAAAAAGGAAAACAGAACCACATTTGTGTCAAATCTGGTTGTCAATCTATCGCTGATTATGAATCCCACATATGGTTACAGTTAGACTGTGAAACCCCAATGCCTAAAAATGTATGTCAATGGTAGGAATTTTCTGGCGATTAACGAATCAAGGGAGTTCATCACACCACCCTAATAACTTTGGTAAGACTTGTGGGAAAACTCCGATCGGATGCCGATCGCCCCGAGGTCATTTCAGAAGTCGGTGAGCTCGATGAATTAGACACTTATGTGAAAAAAAGACATAAAATCTGACTGTGGACAGCCGTTGACCACTTTCGGTCAGGAATTTTAGGATGGGTATTAGGATCTGATAGTTTCGAGACATTTGATAGCGTTTCCGGTTGCATCGGAAACGATATAAGCCCTAAATACATTACCTAAAATTTCAGGATGTTCCAGTTACTGCACTATTGATAGCTTGATTCAGCAACGCCCCTTTTTCCTTGTTCCTTCAACATCCCCATTACCAAGGATTACCAATCATTGTAAAGGCGGCCCAATAATAAGGATGCGAAAGCACTCGATCGCCCCGCGCCGCAATTTCCGGAGGCAAAATTAGACCCCCAGAAAGCCCTTCGGCTTGCAACATCCCGTCTTGAATCCGCACGCGCCCCCGCAGCATCTCCAATTGCGCGCGCCGCAAAGCCTCTGCTTTAATCATCAAATTGCCACCGCGTCTGGGGGCCCGCAACTGCCGGTAAAACTCAGTCATCAGCCCCAAAGTCCCATCATCGCTGACTTCCCACAAACTCGCTAAAGCGGATCTAGCACCGCTAGCTACCGCCAAACCCGCAAACCCCAACTCCGCCTCTTCGTCGCCCAAAGCGGTACTGCACGCGCTTAAAACTAACAAATTCACCGGCGGTTCATTCCACCGCAACTGCCGCATTTGATCGATACGCAATTTAGTATCCCACAACTGAATGTAAGAATTTTTCGGTTCTCCGGGCTGGAATTCGCTGTGAGTTGCTAAGTGAATGATTCCAAAAGGCCGATTGGCCCGCTGAGCTTGCAAATTTCCGAGAGTAAAATCTTGATTCAAAAATGATTTTCCTTCTGAGGGCGGCGCGATCGACTCTAACTCCACCGGTACCGCCGGTAATGGCGCTTTATCTTCAAATACCGACGCCCCCATCGCCAAAACTTCATCATCCGCAATATTGTCGTAGCCAATATCCGTCAAACTCAGACTCGGCATCACGCTAATGCTGTATTTCTCAACTAAAAAGCCTTTGCCGTCGTGAAGGGCCGCAAACGGCACACTCCGCAAAC
>JAICRN010000133.1 GCA_025937335.1 Microcoleus sp. TY_ISSM_2_bin.22 | reverse complement strand
CTATCGCCCGTCTACGTTCTACGCTTTTGATGAAGTGGATATGTTTCTGGATGGGGCAAATGTGGAGCGATTAGCTAGAATGATAAAACGACAGTCTGAACAAGCCCAGTTTATTGTTGTGAGTTTGCGGCGACCGATGATTCAATCGGCTGAGCGTACAATTGGCGTTACTCAATCACGGGGAGCTTATACTCAAGTCATAGGGCTGAAGTTGTAGTCCCGGAGAGTCTGTTGATGACCCTACCCAAAAACGGATACAAGCCGCCGACAACAGTCGTGGACAGATCGAAATTTTAGACCCTAGTTTCAGCTCCCACATTCCTCTGTGGAGTAAATCTAAAATCTAAAATCTAAAATCTAAAATCGACTGACTGAAGTTGTAGTCCCGGAGTTTATGTTAACGCTCGTGTTGAGTGATATATGTACTTAATAAATCAGGATTAAAGTTAGAATGACATCCGAACAAATCTGCCAACGCTCCGACATTCTCGGCACTCAAGTCATCACCCGCGACAGAGGTAAACGCTTGGGGGTGGTTAGTCAATTGTGGGTGGACATAGACCGGCGGGAAGTTGTGGCGATCGGTCTGCGAGATAATATATTTGCGGTCGCTGGAATGCCGAGGTTTATGTTCCTCAGCAATGTCAGCGAAATCGGCGACGTGCTGTTGGTGGAAGATGAGAGCGCGATCGAAGATGATGTTGATGTTGAAGTCTACAGCATTTTGATTAACAGCGAAGTTATTACCGAAACCGGCGAACTTTTAGGTAGGGTGCGGGGCTTTAGGTTCGACCCCGAAGACGGTAAGTTAGTTTCTATAATTATCGCTTCCCTGGGAATCCCCCAAATCCCAGACCAAGTTCTGAGCACTTACGAGTTGGGGATTGAAGAAATTGTCAGCAGCGGCCCGAATCGCTTGATTGTGTTTGAAGGTTCCGAGGAAAGGCTCAGGCAGCTTAGTGTGGGTTTGCTGGAGCGCGTCGGTTTGGGCCAAGCACCTTGGGAACGGGAAGAGGACGAGCAAGGTTATTATCCGAAACCCGTGGCTACGGGAAATCAATTGGGCCCGGGCGTGCGGATACCTGCACCGGAAATGCGCAGCAAGGTAGCGCAGCCTGCGGTTGAGGAAGTTCCTTGGGACGAGGATTCGCAGTGGAACCGGCCGCAGGTTCGACAGCAGCAGCAGATGCGCGCGGTGGAGCCTGAGCCGCTCATCGACGATTATGAGGATTACGAAGAGGATAATTGGGGCGGCCAGGAGGACGATTACGAGGAAGAGTACGAGGAGAATCCGCAGTACACTCGTTCTGAGAGTTCTCGCCCCAAGCAGCCGATCGTACAGTACGAGTACGAGGATGATGTGGAGGCGGATGCTTGGGCTGACGATGAGGCGCCGAAGCCTTACAAGGCTCCTCGGGTGAATATCCCTGAGAAAAATAAGACTCCCGAGTACGAGGAGGAAGCAAATTATTAGGAATTAATCAATTAGCCGAAACCAATATTTTGCACTCTTCATAAGAACGGGCAGGATGCCCGTTCCACAATCAAGTTTATTTTTTGTGGAACGGGCTTCTAGCCCGTTGCTGATATTGGTGCAAGACGTGAGTTTCAACCAATGTTTTGCAGGCACCGGTTTTACGAATAATATTTAATTCTCGCAAACAATCTAGTGGGGTAGGTTGGGGGATGCAGTGAAGGCGCTCAATCTAATTAAATTAGATCCATGAACTAGATAATACTCGCATGGCAGTTTACTATTCTTTTGCGGACATTTCATATTATGTTAACGAGCGAAAAAGATTTTGCTAAAAATGTTGCTTTCAGATTAATAACATATCTAATTTTTCCAATTTTTTTATCTACCACCACGGCTGAAATTGTCTTGCGAGTTGCGGGATACAAACCCTGGCAAATAGAAAATGTTGATGTTGCCCTCGAACCAAAAGGTAACTTTTTTACCAAAGACTCGGAACTCGGTTACAAGCATTTGCCGGGTAAGTTCAAGGTGATACTTAACGGCAATTACTCATTTAATACAACTCATCTCAATAATAGTTTAAGAATAACACATCCCCTCAATACTTACAATTTATCGTCAAAAAAGCCTGAAATTTGGATATTTGGCTGTTCTTTTACCTACGGTTGGTCATTGAATGATAGCGAAACTTATGCTTGGTTGCTGCAAGAGAAATTACCCAAATATGAAATAGTAAATTTCGGGGTTAACGGCTACGGCACGCTGCACTCGTTAATTCAATTCAAAGCAGCACTCAAACAACCAAATAAACCCAAAATTGCGGTGATTGCTTATGCGGGATTTCACGACCGCCGCAATACTTTGTTAAGGGCGAGAAGAAAGCAAATGGCTGCTTGGAATAAACTGGGTATTCTCTTCCAGCCCGATGCTAGGCTGAATGGAGAAAATAATTTTACGTACCAAATGGCAAAACTTGAATATCGCGAGTTTCCGCTGATGCGGGTTTCTGCATTAAGCCATTTTTTGGAGGTTAATTACAATCAATTTGAAGAGGGATTGTACAAAAGTCACGAGGTTTCTAAGGCAATTATTCAAGAGTTTAACCGTGTGGCTGAGGCTAATGGTGTTAAGTTAGTTGTGGCAGGAATTAATGCGGGTTCTGCTAAAATGTTGGAGGAGTTAAGTCAGGAGGGAATTGCTACGGCGGATATTTCGGTTGATTTGAAAATACCTGCCAATAATAATTTACCTCATGACCTTCATCCAAGTGCGATCGCGAATCGGCAATATGCAGAAAAGTTGGAAGGTTTTTTGCAAGGTACTGTTTTAAGGTAAGTTAACGAACCGCGAAGGCGCAAAGGGCGCGAAGGAAGAGAGAAAGAGGAAGTTTAGAAGTTATTTAGGGTTGCGAGAGTGATGAGAGTATTTGATGTTCTTTCTTTTAAATTGCATCGAAAATTTATAATAGATGGTTTTTTCCTGTTTTTACTTGTTCTTATAACAGTTGCAGTAACATCAATCTATGTATCTAGCGAACATACTTTTTATTGGTGGGATTACGCGGGATACAATACCGCTACAGTCAACACGGCAAATTTATTTCGAGACTCGCCAGATAAAGCATGGGGCGGAGTTATAGACTCGCTATCTAAGGAAAAAAACCTATTAATCTCTTTGCCGTTAGTGCCGTTTATTCTCTTATTTGGCGAGTCTCGGCTGAGTTACATTCTCAGTGTATCCCTGATTTATGTGCTGCCGTGTCGCCTGGTGCTGGGGGCAATTTCTGCAACGCTAATTCCAGTTTATCCCCGCCGGGTGTTTTGGTCAACTGTGCTGCTGAGTTTATTAATTCCGATGAGTTGGATACCGACTCTGCGGGGATATCTGGATACTGGCGGCTGTGTGTTTGTAGCCTTGGCAATTTGGGTTTACGTGCAGGATGTTAAGCTGAAATCTTGGTGGAACATCCCGTTAATTGGGTTTTTTCTGGCGGCGGCGATTTTGTTGCGGCGTCATTTTGCTTATAGTGCGATCGCATTTTTTGGTGCAGCGACTTTACAGGCTTTCATCGAGTTTGTTGTACTAATATACCGTAGGGACACGGCGTTGTCGTGTCCAAAATACCAGGATACGGCAGTGCCGTTTCCCTACCGATTCTTGTTTGAATCCGGCATCAAATTGGGTTTAATAGCTGCAACTAGCTTGACTATTTTAATGTTGGTAGCGGGAGATTTTACTCGCAGTGCTCTGACGGTTGACTACCGCAATTTGTATGTTGCTTGGAGTTTGCCTGTAAATCATATTTTAACTCGTTATGCGGATTTTTACGGTTTGGGAACTTGGCTGCTGGTACTGATTGGTTTTTCTGCGGGAATTCTCACTCGAATGCTGGTTCCGGCGGCGACTATTTTTGTTTCGTTGTTTGGGGTTTTGTCGCTGATTGAATGGCTGTTAGTGTTGCGTTACGGCTACTTGCACTATACAATTCATATTACACCGATCGCACTTTTGGGATTGTCCACATTTTTCTGGACAACTTGGCTGACACTCAAGGGAAAAGTCCGGTATTTCATGCTGGGGGCGGCGGGTTTGTACCTGGTTTTGAATGCCGCAGTCGGGTTAATTCCTCTCAAAATTGATTGGCCAAGACTGTTTGTGGGTAATTTTCCGCCGTTAGTGCGATCGGACTACGGCGAAGTTGTAAAATTAGTAGAGTTTCTGCGAAAATTAGCACCCAACGAAGAACCGATTTATGTTGTCGGTGCTTCTAACAGTTTTAATGCTAACATTCTCAGACAAGCCAACCGAAAATTAAACCCGCCGGAGGGTTGGTGGAAATTAAATACAATCGGGAGGCCGCAAATTGACTCGCGCGATACTTACCCGCTACCGGAGTTGTTGCAGTCACAATATGCGGTGGTTGCTGTGCCTTTTCAGCAGGTGTTACCGACTGACGAACAAGTTTTGCGATCGCGCGAACAAGATGTTGTTAAAGTTGTGTACGATGCCTTTACTCAAAACTGGGAAATTGCCCGCGATTTCCAATTGCTACCGGAACAGTTTAAGCTAGAAAACGGCGTGACTGTCAGCGTTTATCGGAGGGTGAAGACGACTGATACAGCAACGGCTGTTAGGACTCTGGAGGCGATGCAGCGGCAAATAGTCGATCGACCGGGCACGCAGTTAGATTGGATTAGTTTGCATCAATCAATCTACACAAGTGCCAATTATTCAGTCAGTCAAGAATCGGATAACCTATATAATATTGTAACTCATCCAATTAAAAACAGCAATAAACTCGATACATCTTTTCTGTATTTAGGTTCCATCTCAGACAAAGCGAAAGTTACCGGCAAACTCAATTTACCTAACAAACAATGTCCGGGAATTGCCCTGCGCTTGACTTTGTGGGACAAGCAGGGTAAATTAGTAGGCTCAGCAGAGATGGCTTATAGTCAAAAAAGTGCGATCGGCTTAAATCTATTAGTTGAGGGCAAAAATCCAATTTATCTGCTGCTTGAGGTATTGAGTAGCAGCAAACAGGATTTAACAAACCAATGCCAACTGGAGATTAATAATTTAGCTGTCAATAGGTAAGTGCAACCGTCAATGCAAAAACATCAAAAATCCCACTGGTATTTTAATCTATCTCTCTATACTTTTGTCATCATCGGTTCTCTGATGGCCACTGGCTATATTTTCCCCATTGGAGGCAATTTTCCTGAAGTGCCGCCCATTCAATTTATGTTAAATCCTGAACTATATAAAAATGACTATTACGTTCAGGAAATGGTTAAGTTTAATCCGAGATATTACTATTATTATATTATATATTTGGTCGCCAACTTAGGAATAAGCATTCCCCTAGCGCACTTTATTTATCAATTTATAGCCTTTGGTTCATTTATCCTAGCTTGCTACGCCATTATCAATATTTATACTAATTCAAAACTGCCTGCCGCAGCGATGGCTTTTTTATGTATAGCGGCTTCATTTACAGACGTTGGTAACACGCTGATATTTTCCACCAAATCCTTACCCAGTAGCTTCGCTATGGCCTTCGCCATCTGGGGGATTTATTTTAGTTTGCGTCAGAAATGGCTGACAGGATATTTCTGTTTTGGATTAGGGTGTGTGCTGCAATTTTTAGTTGGTTTATTGCCAGGATTGATGATGGTTCCCGTTTTAGTAATTCAATCTGTAAAACAGAGGAATTTCAAAACATTGATTTTGGCGATCGCACTTTTAGCAGCCATGGCAAGTATCGTTTACGTACCGATGTTATTAACAGGTACTACCAGCACTCATACTATCGACAACGCTGATTTTGTATACATTCACGCGAAAGTCCGCAACCCCCACCACATCCTTCCGTCCAATTGGAATGTTGGGAATTGGTTCAACTTTATATGTTTCATAATTGGTGGCTTGCTGTGCATCAAAAATTCCGATTTATTACCAAAAGAAGACAAAATTAATTTTTATGTGATTGTTGGCACATCAATTTTTGCATTATTTCTAAATTACGTATTTGTCGAAGTTTACCCTTGGGCTTTGATCGCCAAACTACAGTTAGCTAGAACCGTACCTTTTGCTCAATTAATTATATTTATTGCTGTTGCTTTGACGGTCGAGCAACTTTACAAAGAAAAACAAATAGCTGTTAGCTTGTTGCTGTTAGCTGTACTAACTTTACCTTTTAGGGGAATCATTTTTTTAGGATTATCAGTTTGGCAGACAAAAAATTATGTACTGCCCAAACGATATAATATATGGTTGTGGGTTTTAGCAGCAGGAACGGTTATTTTCAGCTTGATATATCCGCTGACTGATTCATGGGAAATAATTGGCGAGCGAATAATTAGCATCCCAATCTTTTTCTCAATCCTCGCCTTCCCATTCATTTTAGAAAAAACATCACTTGCTAAATCTATAAAACAGACTCTAACTCACACATTAGCCTTAATAACTTCCGCCACTTTAGTTTTTGGAGTAGCAGGAATTCTTCCCAAACCTATATTAAATGTATTTCAAACAAGAGTTAATATCAATGCCTTTCCCAGAGACGACTTAAGCAAATTAGCTGTGCGATTTTCGCAAAGTAGCAACCGCGATTCACTCGTATTAATTCCCCCCTCAGTTACCAGCTTCCAGTTTTTCTCCGAAAGAGCGATTGTCGTCAACTTCAAGAACTTCCCCTTTACCGAAAAAGGCATCAAAGAATGGCAAACTCGCATGGAAACCGTTTTAGGAGTTCCCTTAAACCCGCAAATGATTTGGGGAGGAAATGACTTATTTATCCGCCGCAGCAGTGTGGATTTAGTCAAAGTAGCGAAAAACTATCATGCCGATTATATCCTGACTCGTACTGACTGGCACCAAAATATTCAAGGGGAAATCGCAGACAAACAAGGCAAATGGATACTGTATAAAATTAGGTAATAGGTAATTGGTAAAACTTGTTAAATCCCAATCTCACTTTTATCTTAGTCTGCGGAGGCAGACTTTGCTTGTGTAGAAGCAATTTCAATATCCGATTTATCAGCGTTAATCAGCCTTAATCAGCCTTAATCTGCGGTTAAATATCAAAACCCGAATCATCAATAATTTCGCTAATTTGCTTGTCCACATAATCATCATCCACATTCCGCGCCATCAACTCAGCTAAAATCCCCAAAGAAATCAACTGCACCGACAGAATTGTACACAAAATCCCAAAAAATAACAAAGGTCGATTCCCGATCGGCCCAAAATTCATCCCCGCCAAATTCAGAAACCAAATAACTATCAAATAACTCAGCGAAACAGTTCCAACCAAGCCAAAACACAATCCCAAACCCCCAAACAAATGACCCGGTTTGTGTAAATACTGCGTCGTGGCTAACACCGTCAACAAATCAAGAAATCCCCGCGCATAACGTTCCCAGCCGTAATTTGATTTTCCGTGCTTGCGCGGATGATGTTCCACAACTACTTCACCAATTTTAAACCCTAAATTGTTTGCTAAAGCAGGAATGTAGCGGTGCAATTCCCCGTACAATTTAATCGACTGCAAAACTTCCCTGCGATAAGCTTTAAAACCGCAATTCATATCGTGCATTTGCACCCCTGTCAGCAAACACGCAACGGCATTAAACAGTTTTGAAGGTAAAGTTTTAGAAAGCGGGTCGTTGCGCTGTTTTCGCCAACCGGAAACTAAATCAACTCCCGATTCTAAATGATGTAAAAATTTGGGTATCTCAGCCGGATCATCCTGAAGGTCAGCATCGAGAGTAAAGATAATTATCCCTGCTGCATTGCGAAATCCTGCTGAAAGTGCGGCGGATTTGCCAAAGTTGCGGCGCATTTTAATCGCTTTAATTAGTTTGGGATGTTGGCTGGCTAAATCTGTGATTTCTTGCCAGGAATAATCGCGGCTACCGTCATCTATAAAAATGACTTCGTAGCTGTCAATTTCTATTTGAAACATGACAAGTTGGATTTTTTCAAACAGCAATTTGAGGGTAGCTTCTTCGTTGTGAACTGGGATTACGAAGCTGAGGTGTTTTGGCATAGGGATATTCTATTTCATTTGTGTTGTCAATGAGATTTTTTTATTAACCGCAGAGGGCGCAGAGGGCGCAGAGGAGGAGAAAGAGAGGTTTTTTAGTTTTTATTGATAACTTGGGAGTTTCGCAAGGCTACCCAACCTTTGCGGTTTTTAAAGGAGGCATAGGCTGTCAATAATTTATCTGTTGGTGATGTTTGAATGTATCCTCTCCAAGCTGCGAATTCGTAGGAATCGCCAAATAATTTAACTAAATCTGGTCGGGGAAATCCTGACATCGCAAAACCTCTAACGACATTTTCTTGGTTGAGAATGGCAATACATTTTACATTGTTTTCGGGGTCTCCTACCCAGCCAATTACTCTGGAGGCGGCGGGTGCGAGTTTAGTTACTGTATCAAAATATCCGGGTACTCCGTCTTTGGGTGCTGATAGTAAGTTGGGAGCGATTTTTGTGTCTAATGCTGTACAGAAATTGTGTTTTTTGATATCTCGGTTAAATGGTACTAAATTGTTAGTTTTTAAGGCGTCGATTAACCCGATAAAAGCGGCAGGTCTGTTGCCTACGCGGTCTTTAATTAGGTTTACGTCGGTGATGCCTAATTGCAGTGATAATGCTACTAACGGTTGATAGTTTGCTCTGCGGGCGATCGCCATTGCAGTTTCGCCTCCCACCCCGTACATTAAAATAATCGCAACTGTGACGACTGCAAACAGCGGTGTCAGCCCACGCCCTTGAATTCTTGGTGTTGGCTGCAACTCGCGCACCCACAATACTGTCAGCACAATTGTGCTCATCCAAAACAAAGCTGGGAGTGTCGCGTAGCGGGAAGCGGTGGCTTGTTCGACGCCAAATCCCGATCGACTAACCGCGGCCATTAACGCCGTTTGCAGCGTGTAAAGTTGGATTGATAGCCAAGGCAGCCAATCCGGGCGATCTACCTTTTTTACAAATAGCCAATAACCCACAAAACCCGTCGCTGCCATCAAACCAATTATACCAATAATTGAAGCAACAATAATATTTTCGCTAAAAATACCGCCGAGGTAAGTGGGAATATATTCGAGAGTTTTGAGCGGGTTAATTTTAGTTAAAGAAGGGTGATGAGAGGGAGTTTTATAAGTTAAAAAATAAATGCCAATCACTGCAATCGAAGCAATGAAATACAAATAAGTTATTCGCCGAGGAAACCGCAGCACAACAGCAGCAGCACACAATATCGGCCACAAAGCTAAAGGAGTGCTGTAACTAATACAGCCTAAAATACCAAAAATAATGCTGCCAATTACCCACTTATTTTGTAAATGCGGGGGCGGGCACGGGGACACCGCCCCTACCAACTCGTTACCAGGCTCTGCCTGGGAATAAATATCCAGAGGCTCCGCCTCCCTCTTACTTGACAAAAGCGTCGCATAGGATTGCAAACAAAAGATCGAACAAATCACAAATAAATTAGCAATTATCCAGTGAACGCCGCTGAATCCCCGCATCCAATTGTGAGCTGCCGCCGGAGTAAAATTAAAAATAGAAATGCAAAGGAGTAGAGAGATAAATTGCAGGGGAAAACGCCTCAAATTTAACGGCAGTAGAGCAATTAATACGTGGCACTGAATCCAAGCCAAGAACCAGGCAACTAAACATAAACCAATATTTGAACCTTGAGTGACAGCTATATTCAAGCCATAAATCATAGCCGGAATCAAGACAAAATGCTCGTTCGCCCGAAATATCCAATTCAAAGGATTTGTAGAGAAACCGTCTACTGAAAAAAAATTCCAGGTCATCCACCAATAATCAAAATTAGACAAGTCTCCCGCTTGCGAGATCAAGTACAAAATATATGACGCTGGTATTAGAATGCCGAGAACTGATGCGGCCATTAAAATATATTGTTGCTTGACTTTCATGGATTCAGACATGGGGATATTTTTAATTTTTAGGGGCGAGTTTAGGTGAGAAACTTTGCATATAACAGGTAACTCACGAACAAAACTCGCCCTCGCGTTTTGAGTCTTCCTCAATTTTTTATTTCACTTCTCTTGCCAGCATTTGTCTGAGTCCTTGCCGCCAGTGGGGAGGATACGTGCCCAGAAGTGCTGATATTTTGACTGTAGAGAGGACAGAAAAAGCGGGACGTTTTGCGGGTGTCGGATATTCGGCGGTGGTGATAGGAATTACGCGCTGAACTTTTAGGGGAAATCCGAGTG
>JAICRN010000540.1 GCA_025937335.1 Microcoleus sp. TY_ISSM_2_bin.22 | reverse complement strand
GCGCGTATTAACCTGATTGACCTACCAGCCGACCGGCAAATATTCTACCGAGTCAGCTTCCAGAATTTAGCCGATCCAAACATCTACAGCGCCCCCGTTACGGGGAGTTTCCGCACACCTCCAAACAGCAAGCGCGACATCTTTTTTGCCTGGTCGGGAGACACCGCCGGACAGGGTTGGGGTATCAATTCTGAATGGGGCGGCATGAAAATCTATGAAACTATCAGACAGCTTAAACCAGACTTCTTCATCCATTCTGGCGATTACATCTATGCAGATAGTCCGATTAAATCTGAGGTAAAACTTGACGACGGTAGCATCTGGAAAAACATCACAACAGAAGAAAAGTCAAAAGTAGCTGAAACCTTAACAGAGTTTCGCGGAAATTACATCTACAACCTGCTAGACAATAACATCCGGCGCTTCAACGCCGAAGTGCCTCAGCTAGTTCAGTGGGATGACCACGAAACTACAAACAACTGGTATCCCGGCGAGATGCTAATCAGCGATGACCGCTACAAAGTCAAAAGCAGTTCTTTACTGGCAGCGCGAGGCAAGCAAGCATTTATGGAGTATACGCCGATGCGCTTCGATGCCAACGACCCAGAACGGATTTACCGTTCGTTCAATTACGGTTCTTCCCTGGAAATTTTTATGCTGGATATGCGCAGCTACCGAGGAATAAACACTACCAACCGTCAGACAGCAGCAAGTGAAGAAACAGCGTTTTTGGGTAATGCCCAAGTTAGCTGGTTAAAGAACAAATTGCAGAATTCAAAGGCAAGGTGGAAAGTAATTGCTAGCGATATGCCAGTCGGATTGGTGATTGAAGATGGCAAAAACAGCGGCAAATTTGAGAACCTCGCCAATGGAGATGGTCCTGCATTAGGACGCGAACTCGAACTTGCTCAATTGTTGCGCTTTATCCAGCAAAACAATATTCAAAATGTCGTTTGGCTGACCGCTGACGTGCATTATGCTGCCGCGCACTACTACGATCCCGGTCAAGCTCAATTCACTGATTTTAAACCGTTTTGGGAGTTTGTTGCCGGGCCGCTTCACGCTGGAACTTACGGACCAAATAAGCTTGACAATACTTTTGGTCCCCTTGTTAAGTTCCAAAGTTTGTCGCTGCCAGAAGTAGAAAATCTACCTCCTACAAAAGGTTTTCAGTTCTTTGGTACGGTTAAAATTAATGGCGACAGTCAGGTGATGACTGTGGCGCTGCACAACCTTGAAGGCAAAATTCTCTACAGCGTGGACTTGCCGCCGGAGGTTTAAAACAGCTTTAAGGGCGCTGGACAAGTCGATCGGCAAAATTACAAAATGTAGGAGTAATATTAAGTTCTATCATCTGCGAGCAATCGGGGAGTAGTAACGCGCTCAAAGCGATATCTACTTACCCATCGAAAATAATATTCTCAATGCTAGTCAAACGATGCTGTTGGGCGGCGATCGAATCTAAGCGAAGCGCAAAGACTCTGCACCTTAGCTGCAACAGGATTATTATGCTGCGCCGTCACTTTCCGAAGTAATTGGTAGACCGATTTGAGTGAACCACGTTAACTTGTCGAAGTATCCACGCTGAAATTTAATTTTACTATCTACAACCTGGAAGAACCCGCACCCGCGCAGAGTATAACTCTTACCAGTCGGAGTAAAACCAGCAAATTCGCCGACAAATGTACCGGTGCCACTCCACTCCAAAATCGCCCACTCACCGTCTTCAAACAGATTCTCAATATGGGTGCAGTTGTCTGGAAACGCCTGGAAGAATGAGATAAAACTCTCAAGCATCACTTCGCGCCCGTGAAGGGGATCGCCAAGTGCTACCTGGATGTTCGTCGCATCTTCGTGGTAGAGGGCGGCGAGGATATATGGATCTCGTGCATTGTATGCTGCTACCCACTCTGTCAAAACCTGTTTGGGTGTTTTCATGACAAATTGATGTTCAACAACGATGCTGCATTCACTAGATAGAAACTTACGCATCAATACCTTCACCACCGTAGTTTTTTACGGCGATTAAAAATCTTTCTGCAGTATTTTCGGAAAAAAAAAACTCGGTTATGAAGGTACCCATGCCTCCGGGACTGTAGATATTACTTGTACAAAACAGCCTCTTTCAAAGTTGCGATCTTAGCTAGCGCTGCATCGAGATCCTCTTGCGACGCCCCGTGGGCAATTATGGCATCGGTCAAATGCTTCACAATCGCATCAAAGTGTTCTGGCTGTAAATTCAAACCTGCGTGTGCCTTCTCCATTGAACGGCCTGAGTATTGCTTGGGGCCGCCGAGGGCATAAGAGATAAAAGCAGTTTGATGGCGGCGCTGCTTTTCCATATCTGTATGATCGAAGAAGTGGCTCACTATCTCGTCAGCCAAAACATCGCGGTAAAAATCATCCACCATCTCTTTAATGGCTGATTCTCCACCCATTTTCTCGTACAATGTTGTTGCCATATCGTTTCAGCTAGTTGTTTTTTTTCACTTACTCTTTAATTCTAGCTGGCACCTTTGCTTTTTTCACCCTGTGAAATATTAATTTAATCTGAAATAATTACTTAGTAACTGTTGCAACTGCTGGTATGTTTTAGACCACCTTCTATAATTGTAAACTTTATTAACGTTCTCTCGCCAGTTAGATATTGTCGATCGCCCTCCCAGCATTTTGACCTAATGCACGGATTGCTTTTTTTTAGCAAGATGTTTCGGACACAGCCCCAACACGCATCGGTTTTAAAGCTAGCAAACTCAAGAAATCGGTGAAAAAATTGCGACCGGATGCGATCGCAATTTACGCGATCGCCCCTGCAATTGGACAAGTTAACATCAATGGGGGATCGGCTGCCCAGCGGCATCATCATGTATAATCGAATTGCAAATACAATCTTCTCACCACAACGATCGCCTGTATAGTAATATTTGGCAGTTGCTAGTCGATTGCAACACTTCCGCGCGATCGCCCGCAGTTAAAAAAAACCTTTAACTTAAGTACGCAGACACAAATAAACATTATTATGTCATTGCGCGGAACGAAGCAATCCCAAGTCTGAGCGATAGGTGCATTCCTATCTGCTGTTTCCTTAAACTTTGACGATCTTTGAGTGCCTTGAAATACTATAGCCAACATCCTAACGCTTTCTCGATCGACTACCTCAACGACTTGCGAGGAGCAATTTTAGCCTCCCCTTATCTAGCAATCAACAACCTCAACCGCGATTTCATTGGCACAAAAGGGTTTTCCGTGGTGTTTCAACGTGCGGAAATAGCCGAAGTAGAACGGCGGTTTCCTTTGTTCAAACCCTATCTAGACCAAGCATTACAGCATGAATGCAATGCTTTTTACCTCAACCCTTTGTTGCTGGGTGAAGGTTCCCGCGTCGATCCGCATATCGATCGATCTTTGCGATCGTACTGCAAAACTGTTGAACCTCCCGCAGCCGTCAGCGTTTTGTACGTACAAGTGCCGCCGAACTTGCAAGGGGGAGAGTTGATACTGCGGCGCAACAAACAGCAAGTCGGGCAGATTAAGCCGCAAGCGAACTCGCTGGTTTATTTTCAAGGAGATTTGACTCACTCTGTCAACGCTGTTAAAAGTACCGGAACTCGTTTGAGTTTGGTGTGCGAACAGTACAGTTTGAGCGAAACAGAATTGCAAGATATTCCAGGATTCACAGTGGAATCTAGGGCCGTGAAATCCAAAAGCAAGTAAGGTATTTCCGATAAAAAGAATACCCTTATTTCAAGGTCAATATAGTAGCAAAAACACAGATGTTTGCCAAGCATATAATTTATTAAGTGTGTAGATATCAACCGGACTATCCACTAATTCAGGGTAAGAAATTACCGGATTTATGCTGCACTATTAGGACGGTAACAGCAAGCAATAACACGTTACTCATCAAATCAAATATGTGAGTCATATCCTTTCCGGTTCCACTAATGATGATATATAGGACACAGCAGTGCCGTGTCTTTACCGCGATGAATTGTAGGGACACTCTTGCTCTCGCGGTGTCGAAAGCTGTGGGTAATATTAATTCGGACGCTACCGGATTTGATATCAATTGTAAACACCTCCCTTTTTCCAGTCTTGGACGCAAAAACCCGGTTTCTTCACGTAATAACGAGAAACCGGGTTTTTTGGTTAGCGTGCGTCCAGAACTGATAATCTGAAATTAAGCTGTTCTCCATTTAAGGATCGCGAATTAAATAACTTACAATTTTAATTGTTATTGTGGGATGGGCGTCCCGCCCGTG
>JAICRN010000311.1 GCA_025937335.1 Microcoleus sp. TY_ISSM_2_bin.22 | reverse complement strand
TCCGTACAATGGTTCGCCTAACTCTTTCTGCCCTTGAAACAAAGCGCTGTAGTATTCCCAGAATTTGCCCTGCTGTTGGGCTGCCCAAGCTGCTTTAGCTGCTGGGAGTGCTTGAGGGTGAATTGAAGTCAAGGGAAAATGCTTGTAAGCTAAAGTAACTTTGTCCTGGTGTTTTGCCATAAACTGCTTGACAGTATCGTGAGCGCGCGCGCAAAACGGACATTGAAAGTCAGAGAATTCTAAAAGTACAATTTGCTGGGAAGGTGATCCCGTACTGGGAGAATCCCCGATCGCAGATTTGGGATTAGTTTTCATCTGCTGCAAAAATGATTCCTGCGCTGCTTTGAGAGACTGCTGCTGCTGTTGCTGGTACGCTTGTACCGAATCTAAAATTGCTTGCGGGTTTTCGCGGATAATCTGCAAGACTTGCTCTTTCAACTTGGGATCGACTGAATTGCCAGCCGCTGACTGTGCGGGGGAACAACCGATAAATACCAGGCAACCTGCCAGGAGTACAGCCAAGCAGAAGGCTTGCTGGCTGCGGAGTTTTCGCCAAATAGTGGATGCGTTCATCTTTTTTTCTCATTCACGGCAACACTTAATCGTACATTTAATTTTGCGGAGTGTCAGGTATACCGCAGTTTACTGTAGTGCAGCTATTTTTAGCTTTGAGCAATAATTAGTAATTCGCAATCGGTAATTGGCAATGTTTTTTACTTATCCGAACAGCTACGAGTCCAATAATTAATATTTAAACAATCGGGATTTAGTATTATAATCTTATGTTCCGTCGAACGACCGCTATCAAAGATGTTTGTAGTGAAGACTAAATTTTGAGTTAGTTTGATGATGACTAGAATCCTCCCTAAAAACGCAATCGCAGTTATTTTACTACAGGAATAGATATAATATCTAGTCCGATCGATTGACCGTAATATCCCGGCCGGGCGGGTTTTTGAGATAGTCAATTATATCGTTTCCGGTTGCATGGGCACGATCGAGTCAAGGTCGCGCAATTCCACATTCCCCCACTCCCTACTCCCAACAGACCATCATCAGGAGTGTAACCGGAATTGATATTATTGGCAGATATTGTTGGTGCACCCGCCCTACCCGATTTCGGGCGAAGCGAAGCGGAGGGAATCGACCGGACTAGATACAAAAGATAAAAGGGCGATCGCCCGGGCGATCGTCCTTTGATTTGCTGCACGTACTCTCAGCTTTTAAGCTTGTCTGAATCCGAGACTATTTGCGGCTGTTGAGCCATTTAGCAGCAACTATTCCCAAAATACCCGCCACAATTGGATTTCCCAAAAACTTCATCAAACTCGGCTGTTCGGCCAGCACTTCTCGGAAAATATCCGGGTGATTGTGATAGGTAAACGAGGCAAGCTTGGTAACATCGTCAGCATTCATGCGGCTGGCGTGGTGGGTAGAAAGTCCTAGCTGCTTTTCTAATTGGCGATCGTCCAATCCTCTCTTGCCCAAATGCTTGAAGAATTCCCGCGCCACGTCGTCGCGTTCGTTTGGCTTAATTTGGGCGATCGCCTTTTGCAATTCCGGTTCCAACTGCGCCGGCGGGAGGGAGTCGTGATTCAGAGAACGCCCGAATAATTGTTTGCGCTGATCGGGCGAAGTTCTCTGAGCAAAATCGTCAAAATTTTCGTACTCTTCACCGGTTGTCTCCGGCATCATTTCTCGATTTCCCTGGGCCAAATCGCTCATGATTTGACGCTTGTAACTATCGCTGCTACTCATGGTAAATCTCTTCCTATCTACACAACAGTTCTGTCTCTAATTGAGATAACTTCGCATTCAAAAAACTGCCGAATATTAAACCGCCGCGCCGCTATCATTAAAGCTGGCTAACCAGGTCAAGACTTGTATTCAATTTGATTTGATTGCTGGTCGTACTTAGCCGTCAAAATCAGTTTTTTGTCAGGAGCATACACCAGAACACTTACATCCTGATTGGGGAAATTGCGGTGAAAACCTTGTGCTAAAGATTTGGCTAAATCTTTCACTTCTGTAGGGCGGACTTGCGGGGTAATTACAACTCCCAATTTGTTATTGTCGCGCACGTAAGCATCCTGAACCAGGCCTTTAGCGGTCTTTGTTACCCATTGACCAAAATCTTGACCTGCGGCGGTATTGCCACGTTCTAGCTGCGCGTAATAACCCTGACTGCCACCAATTGCTACAGGTACATCAGTCGGTTTTTGGGCTGAAACGCTGGGCGAGCAGGCAGTAGTAACTGCCAGCATTAATACCAAAAGTACGCCCGCGATTATTTTGCGACTCTGCTGCAATAAACTCACCTTTTTTTCCTCCGTTCAGAAAACATTTGGAATACTTGAAAGGGTCAGGTTGCTCGACCCTTTCAATTAGTATTAGGCTCAGTCTAGTTTCTTTTTGAGCTCATCTTTTACATCTTCGATCGCGTGACCAGCTTCAGCTTTTGCCTGCTTGGCTTTGCCTTCTGCTTTATCCTTCGGGTCGCCAGTAACATTGCCTAGGGCTTCTTGAGCTTTGCCTGCGATGTTGTCGCCAGTTGCCTTTGCTCTATTTTCAGTGCTCATGGGTTTCTCCTTATCTGTATCTAATTTGACGTTTTTTACTTAATAAACTCATCATAGGTAACTAGGAGCTGCGTTGCACTCTACCTCTAGGAAGAAAGAGTGAAGAAAAAATGAAGATGGAAGATGGAAAAGTTGTTTTTCCGGCTTGGACAGACTGCCACTTTCGTACTTACCGGTTTTTTTTACCGTTTTTGCTGGCTGCAATGAAGTATTTTTGTGAAAAAATGGGTGGATGGTCACCCGTGCATCTAAGACTGTTTTTTTTAACCCAAAATAATTTTAAATTATAAATTTTTTATTTAATTCTGCCTTCTACCTTCTGCCTGCAAAAAGCGGGTGTGGGCAAGACCGCATCTTACCCCCACCCTAAAAAAAATCGTATTAGTTTTAATCAACCTTCTGATGACATTCTGTATCTATTTTGTGCTGAAGTTCTTCTTTCAACTGTTCCACAGCTCGCATAGTTTGAGCATCTTTTTGTTTGTGTTCACAGAGGGCTTTTTCTGTTTCCTCGCCCAGCAATGTTTCCTTTGATTTTGGTAGCGTTACTTGAGTAGCGCTGCCAGTGTGGGTCGCTTTTTCTTCAATGCTCATTTGTTTTGACCCTATTGTTGGTAAAAGTTATTTTTAACAAGGCTAGTTACAACTTAACCTTATGTTTAAGATAACGCTAATCACGAAGCCTTCCCTCTGCCTGAAGATAGATAGGGACTGGGTAATAGTTTGTAAGTTTAAACTAAGAGAAATTAGGGAGACTTCTATCTGTCGGAAGAAAGATATGGGAAAGGGATGAATGCGTGAGTGTGTGAAATTCTTGATGACTCACAAGGCTATCTCGTCAATGAGTTGGGGAGAGGGGAGGAGCGAGAGGGCGGGGGATGGGGAGAATTTTTCTGCAGCGCGCGATCGTTAAGTGGCAAATGTTGTTGGATGAGGCTCTTCCGATATCCGTAAAAGATGAAGAGAGAAATAGGCGACAGGTTAGTGCAGACTTAAGTCTATGCTGAGAGTTTGACCGTTAAAATCCACAGGATACAGCAATTCCCCTGTTTTGTGGCGATCGGGTTAAATAATCTGCTAAACAAGAGTTAGCCTCAAGGCTAAGTTTCTGCTGAATCGAAGAAAAATTTCTGTTATTACTAATAAACTATCTAAAACCTTATGGGAGCAACGAGCAGTAACCCCCTCGAAGCAGCCGGCCCGACTCGTGAGCCGATCAAAATAGGCGTTTTACATTCGCTGACGGGCACGATGTCCATCAGCGAAATTTCTGTGAAAGACGCAACGCTGTTGGCTGTTGAGGAAATTAATGCGGGGGGAGGGGTACTCGGACGCCCCTTGGCAGCAGTTATAGAAGATGGAGCCAGCGATTTGCAGACTTTTGCTCAAAAAGCTAAGCAATTGCTTCTAGAAGCGCAGGTGGCGGTGGTATTTGGCTGTTGGACTTCGGCGAGCCGCAAGGCTGTACTGCCGATTTTTGAGCACAGCAGAGGGTTGCTGTTCTATCCGGTGCAGTATGAAGGGCTAGAACAGTGTCCGAATATTTTCTACACTGGTGCTGCCCCGAACCAACAGATTGTGCCTGGGGTGAATTACTTGCTGGCACAGGGAAAGCGGAAAATTTTCCTGTTGGGTTCGGACTATATCTTTCCCCGGACGGCAAATCGGATTGTGAAAGCTCAACTGGCGGCACTGGGGGGAGATTTGGCGGGGGAAGTGTATCTGCCGCTGGGTTCTAGGGAAGTGGACGAGGCGATCGCACATATCTTAGCAGTGAAACCGGATGCTATTCTCAATACTCTCAACGGCGACAGCAATGTGGCTTTTTTCCACAAGCTGCAGGAAGCTGGCGTGAAACCCGAGGATTTTCCGGTGATGTCGGTCAGCATAGCAGAAGAGGAAGTGCGCGCGATCGGGCCGTCGAATATTGCCGGACATTTGGTGGTTTGGAACTATTTTCAAACGGTGGATACACCGGAAAATCGTAAATTTGTCAAGGCTTATAAAGCCCGCTACGGGGAAAATCGAGTCACGGATGACCCGATCGAAGCGGCTTATTTGGGCGTTTACCTGTGGAAGCAAGCAGTAGAAAAAGCTGGTTCGACAGATGCGGTTAAAGTCAGGGCGGCAGCTAAAAATATCGAGTTTGCAGCCCCGTCGGGCAAGGTAAAAATAGATGCCCAAACGCAGCATATCTGGAAAAGAGTGCGGATTGGCAAGGTGAGGTTGGACGGTCAAATTGAGGAGATTTGGAATTCGGGCGCATCGGTGCAGCCAGATCCTTTTCTCAAAACCTATCCTTGGGCAGCGGCACTTGCTCCGAGGCCGATTTCTCTGGGAACTCGGGCGTCTTTGAGCGGGCTGTTTGTCATCTTGGTACTGATAACTTGGATGGCGGTGGGAGTGGGGTGGATGGGTTCTGTGGAGATGAAGAACTATTTGCTGACAATAGAGGCTGCCTCACATCGGGCGGCGGGGGTTTCTGAGGGAGCAATGGCGGTGCTGGTGCAGCAAACTCTCTTTGTGGCGAGCCGCACTCAGCACTGGCTGATGGTGGCTTTGGGTTTGAGTTTGATCGCCGGGATAGTGGCTTTTGTGTCGGTGTCGGCAATTATTCGGAATCTCGGCTTGCTGCGGGAAACGGCAGAACAGATGGCTAGCGGTGATTTGACGGCTCGATCGCCTGTTGTTTCTAATGACGCGATCGGCGTGCTATCTTCTACTCTCAATACAATGGCTCAGCAAATTAGCAGTTTGCTCAACGGTTTGGAAGTGCGACAGCAGCAGCTAGAGGAACGATCGCGCGAATTGGAAGTTGCTAAGAACGCTGCTGAAGCTGCCAACCGGGCGAAAAGCACTTTTTTGGCAAATATGACTCACGAGTTGCGGACGCCCTTGAATGCGATTATCGGCTACAGCGAGCTGCTGCAAGAAGAGGCTCTGGAACTCGGCGAAGAAGAGTTTGTGATGGATTTGGCAAGCATTAATATCGCAGGCAAGCAGTTGCTCACCATTATTAGTGACATCCTAGATATTTCTAAAATTGAAGCAGGAAAGATGACTCTTTTCTTGGAGACTTTTGAGGTGTTGGATTTGATCGAGCAGGTTGTCACTATTGTTCAACCGACGCTAGGGAAAAATGGCAACACTTTGATCGTCAATTGCGATCGCAATATTGGCACGATATACTCCGATTCGTCGAAGCTGCGGCAAGCGCTGTTGAATTTGGTGAGCAATGCGGCTAAGTTTACCGATCGAGGCAAAATTACGATTAATGTTTGGAAGGAAGAAGGGGAGGTTTTGCCGATCGGCAATTCCGAAGAACTCTCGGCAGATTCTTCTCGGTGTCCACAGCCTTCGATCGTCTTTCAAGTAACCGATACCGGCATCGGCATGACTGAGGATCAGGTGTCGAGGCTGTTCGGAGCTTTTACCCAAGCAGACGATTCTACTACCCGCAGATACGGCGGCACAGGTTTGGGGCTGACAATTAGCCGGAAATTTTGTCAGATGATGGGCGGAGACATTACCGTTGAGAGCGAATTTGATTGCGGTTCTAGTTTTACGATCCGGTTGCCGATTGCGGTTAAAAGCCCGAAAGAAGCGCAGGACGATCGAGAAATCGCAGAAATGCAGCCGAAGCCTTCCGAGGAGTTAGAAACGAGTGTAGCAGCGACAGAAGCGAAGCAAAAAGCAGTGCGATCGCAACCGCTGGATCTGCCCGATGCTGCTACTGTGCTGGTGATTGACGACGATCCAGACGCGCGGGATTTGATGACCCGCTGCTTGTCTAAACAGGGATTTCGGGTGCGATCGTCGGCTAGCGGTCAAGGGGGGCTTCTGTTGGCTAAGGAGTTGCTGCCCGACGCGATTATTCTGGACGTGATGATGCCGAGTATGGACGGCTGGGCGGTGCTGTCGGCATTGAAAGCCGATCGAGATTTGGTTGATATTCCAGTGATTATGATAACTTTTTTGGACGACCAAAATCAGGGTTGGGAATTGGGAGTGGCGGAGTATGTCAGGAAGCCTGTGGATTACAAGCGCTTTGCTGCTTTATTGAGTAAATATCAGAGTCTGAGGAAGTAGTTATTAGTCATATCTATTCAGGTGGCACGAACAAGATATTGTTGACTGTTAACTGTTGGCTGTTGACTAAAATTATGCTTTTGGAACAACTGACTGTTTAGACATTTAAACAATACCGATGTAACCGCAAACGATATCAGCAGT
>JAICRN010000675.1 GCA_025937335.1 Microcoleus sp. TY_ISSM_2_bin.22 | reverse complement strand
GGATTGGCTAAAGGCAAATCTTTAAATCAAATATTGCAGGAATTGCAGAGCACTGCTGAGGGAGTCAATACTACTAATGTGTTGATTGATTTGGCCAATCAACGCGGCATTGAAGTGCCTGTTTCTCGTCAAGTTTATCGCTTATTAAATGGTGAAATTACTCCCGAACAAGCCGTTTTATCACTGATGGAACGCGCTTTGAAACCGGAGATTTTATAAGCTGTGCGGCTAGATAGATAAGGACTTAAGCCAAGCCTAAGTCCTTACCCGTCTCTCAAATTTCAAGGATCGATCTCACAAGTTGCTAGTTATGAATTAAGAGTTCTAAACGGGATTTTTCTAGCGGTTAGACAGATGTTTCAATCGCTCGGTAGATCGAGAATTTAAGGAATTGAAGATGAGTTGTGAATCCCAAACTATTTAACTCATAACTTCACAGCGAGTTGCACCAGCTTTACATCTTGCCTTTCTGCATTACCTCTTGAAGGTGCTGCCGAATTTCCTGCGCGTGCTCCATGTCAGCTTGCTGCAATTTTTGAAACAGTTCAGCACAAGGCTCAGATCCCATTTCCTGAGCATCTTTCATGTAAGTATCGTAGGCTTTCAAAGCTTCCGACTTGTTTTGCAAAACTGTTAACAAATCATACTCGAGGTTGCTGATGACTGTACTACCGTTAGTGTTCATAAACTGACCTTCTGCTAGGATTTGTTCCAAGTTTGACCGATCCAGAGATGACTGTTCATCTGTCTAGAAGGGTAGATAATTATTACTTTCCCCCGTAAAAAAACGCAACTTCTTTATCTTTCAGCGGTGCGAAGTCAGCAGCAACTAGCATTTTATCGAGCTCGTTTTGAGGCAGATGTTTGGCACCGATTCGGACAATGCGCGATCGCATTGTATTTGACACGCCACTGCGCTGTCTCCCGGCTTCTAATCCCATCACTTGCTCGTAAAGGTCTAATTTTGCCTTGGGAATCGGAGTACCGTCAAAGTCGATTCCAGAGGCGATCGCAACATCGATCGCATCTGCACCAGTTGTAGATTGAGCCGCTGAGTTTGTTTCTGAAGACATTGTGCAAATTAAATAAAAAGGACGATCGTCATAAAAAGTAGTTTAATCCTAAAAGTGCCAAAGTTGAGCACCAAACTCTAGCACAGCTCAAAATCACGTAAACTCGTGAAACAAGCTAAACAGTCCGCCCCACAGTGCTCGATTAAGGACTGTTTGGCACAAGGGCGATGCCTTGAGTATTTCTTCAAACAACGGATTCCCAAAACTCATCAATTGCACTGAAGCATTTTCGTTTAGCAGATTTAGGGGCATGATTTTCTCGATAAATAGTTTGGGGCGTTTTTTGATACAGTCACTCATTTTACTTCCATCCAGAGGGGCGAATATTATTGAAATTAATCGTATCAATTTCTATTTTTTGAAGGTAACTAGCTAATTTCAAGTCATCAGTCAGTACGAGATACTTATTTTTTGCAAGAGTGGCTATTCCACAATCCGTTAAGCCAAATTTAGTAAAACTGTCTGTCCTAACAACCTCCGTACTTTCCAGATAGGATTCCTTTAATGTGGTCACTCCTTCAGCAAATACAGACAAACATCGAGAACGTTCGGGTTCTCCAAGCTGATTCGCTAAACTGTTAACTTCTGTCAGGATGTTGGGAGTTGTAACTATTTTGTTAAAATAAGACAAAATTTTCAGCAAAGTAAAGTATCGTAATCTTCTGGCACAAATTTTTCGGTACGATTAAATTTTGAAATTCGCTCCCGGTTAACCGTACTCACAAACAATAGCAAAAGGATATTTGTATCAATTAAAATTCCTTTTTGTTTGTATTTCTGAAATAAAGAACGAACAAAATCTTTCATAATTCGCGAATTTTCATAGACTGCACTTCCCCAGTTCTGGTATCTCTTTTAAATACTTTATACTCTCGTTCATAATTGCGAATTGCGAGCAAATCAGCAACGGGATTGCTTGTTTTATCCACTGGTCGGATAAACCCCAATGTAATAAACCAGTGTTTTTTATCCTCTGAAAGTTCTGCTTCTTCCAGCCTTAAATCTTCGGTAGGATAACCTATCATATCTTGCAGAGAACCAAAATATTGTTGAGCAGCACCTACTGCCTTTCGCACATCAATAGTCATAATAAATTCACCTCTTCAATAATTTACTTGTTACCAAACTCTGCCTGATAAAGCCGCTCCCGAAGCAGAGCCTCGCTTACATCGGTTCCCAGGCAGAGCCTTAGAACCAGTTAAAAGCAGGGGGTTTGGTTATCCCAAAAATTCTTAGATCAACCTTCAAATACCTCTGCTTTTTCAATGATAAACCATTCGTGGTACAATACTGCTAAGAAAAACTCTTCTCCTTTTGGTCGATCGCACACAGTCATATATCCAGATACAAACATATCATCGTCAAAAGTTGTATCCTTAAGAAACAGAGTCAGCGAGTTGCCATCCGCGCTCCAAATTGTCCGCAAAATCGTGATATTTTGGTGACGAGATGCTTCAACGGGCAATAACACCCACCGCCCCTCTATTTGGATAAATTCTGGTTCGCGGTATCTAAACTCCGACTCCCATCTTGCGGGCCCTTCGTGCTTCTCAATAATTCGATCCCACCGCACTGTTTTAATCTTGGCTAAAGTTTCGTTTGACAAATCAGCTACTTTCATCCGATTAATTTCCTAATAAAATTAACTGCTTCCAAGGCTCTGGCTGGGAGCCGATGTAAGCGAGGCTCGGCCTCGTTTGTGGCTGGGAAAGATTGGAGACAGAGCCTCCTGATATGCGTTGCCAGGCAGAGCCTGGGAACGAGTAGATACGTCAAATCCGCTACTTTCATAATTTCAATCTCCCAATAAAATTCGTAAGGCTTTCAAAACATTGGAACGATTGCCATTGGCAATTTTAGCCAACCAATAATGTGCCTCTTCATTACTCATAGCCATAATCACTTCGACCATATTAGCAATTCGTTTGGTTTTCGATATCAAGCGGCTAAAAAGTTACCGAATTAGGGTTTTAATGCCATCAGTTGCGAAGGTATTGGCAAAGAATTTATTCGCATCTTGATAAACTTGAGGTGC
>JAICRN010000383.1 GCA_025937335.1 Microcoleus sp. TY_ISSM_2_bin.22 | reverse complement strand
TATCCACCCCGTCAATGTATATATGTCCCGAAGTCGGAATTTCCAGTAAATTCAAACACCGCAAAAAAGTAGACTTGCCGCACCCCGAAGGACCGATAATGGCAATCACTTCTCCTTTATGAATCTCAGTAGTTATCTCGCGCAAAACCTTCAGATTGCCAAAAGATTTATACAGGCGATCGACCTTAACTGCTAGTTTGGAGTCTGCGTTCGAGTACATTTGCCCCCCAAGTTAAACTAAGCACCATCAAATAATAAATTGCGCCGACAAATATCAAAGGTTCAAAGTAAATATACTTTTCTGCTCCCACAATTGTAGCGCGGCGCAGCAAGTCTTCTACGCCAATTACTGAAACTAAAGCTGAATCTTTGAGCAAAGCAATACTTTCATTCACCAAGGCAGGCAAAATATTTTTCAACGCTTGCGGCAAGATAATATCGCCCATCATCAGTTTGTAGGGAACGCCAAGGGATTCTGCGGCTTCTTTTTGACCTTTATCTACGGCTTGAATTCCCGCGCGGATTGTTTCGGAAATGTAAGCCCCAGAATTCAGGAAAAAAGTAATCACGCCAGCTTGCAGCGCAGATATATTATAGCCCGTAAGCTGCGGCGTTGCAAAATAAACTAAAGTCAACTGCAAAATTAGCGGTGTTCCTCGAAAAATTGAGGTGTAAGCAGTGGCAAACCAGAACAGCGGTTTAATGCTAGAAATCTTAAACAGAGACAGGACGATTCCCCAGATAAATCCCAGAAATGCCGACAGCAAGGTAAAAGTTAGCGTTACCCCAATCCCGGACAAAATATAAGGCAAACTCGGCAAGATTTTGCCAAAATCTAACCCGAACTTGGACGCTACCGCAGGCTGATTTGCTCGAGCAAATTCTGGCGGAATCGGTCGAGAAAACCACTTAGTAGCTAGTTCCTTAATTTGACCGCTGGCTTTCATTTGCTGGAGGACTCGGTTGAATTCTGGAACTAATCTCGAACCTTTCGGAAAGGCGATCGCCGAACCGCTTTCTTCAGTATTCGGAATAGTGTTAAATTCCAAGTCCGGGTTCGCTGCTGCATAACCCGTAGCGACAGTATCCTCGATTACTCCCGCCGCGAGGCGGTTCGATTTAATCTCTTGAATGATGTCAGGAATCCTATTGAGAGGAGTCAGTTGCACCCCGGCCATTTTTTTCACAGCTTCCTGCTGAATGCTTCCGAGTTGAACGCCTACTTTTTTTCCGGCTAAATCTTCAGCTTTGGTCAAATTGCTGCCTTTATTGGCGACAATTGTATTTTGAGCTTCGTAGTAAAGGTCAGAAAAATCAACATTTTTTTTCCTTTCTGCTGTGGGAGTCATTCCAGCCATCACAAAATCGGCTCTTCCCGCCTGCAAAGCGGGAATTAACCCGTTAAAATCCATGCCAGTTACTTTCAGTTCGTAGCCCAATTCTTTAGTAATATATTTGGCAATATCGATGTCAAAACCGATGATTTCGTTGCCGCTAACAGCCGTATCTTTAAATTCATAGGGCGGGTAGTCTGGGGAAGTCGCCAGTGTTAAAGTCTTGTTGGCTTGGGCGTAACTGACGCTAGCAATTAAGCAAAAGGCGATCGCGATCGCGATCGCCGCCGCCAGCATTGATTTAAATTTTAAACGTTTCATATCTAATATTGTCCTCAAAAATCCCCTCGCCCACAAAATATACCACAAATCACAAACAAGCTACCATTCTAAAGGAAAACATAATCCTGGGCGCACAGGTTGCCAGAAACCGAGTTTTATCGATAAAAAAAATGGCATAATTATCATTAAAAAAGGGGGGGGACGGCTTATAAATGTATTGCTGCGCCTCGGACTAAAGATAGATAACTCCGCCCCAATTTTATATTTAAACAATGTCTGATATGCAGCTTTTTTTTACAATTTATTAACTAAAAAAACTCCGCCGAACTACCACCAAAATTTTACATTTTTCCTTGTTTTGAGAGGTATGTGTAATTATATAGTATATTCCATTTATACGTGGTTTCCTGTATTCAGTACCAAGCAAAAAAATGAAATTTTATTCGATGCGAACTATGGGTCACACTTGAAAACTTTTTTACGTCATTTCTCGCCAAAAACTACCAATATAATTGACTTTTTACTTGCCACTGCACGCTTATTTTGTCAATGTTAAGCACTTCAAAAACTGGTTTATCTGCTGCTAATGTAGTTAATAAACCTGGAATACACTGTATATGATGCCAGCGGACTTGTCCCGATTAGCAGTCACAATTATGTATTTTTATTAAGATTTTTTGCATACGTACGTATGCTGGGTATAGTTGACTTAAGAAAAAATGTGTCAAATAATCTGTTTGGGTTCATCAAGAACAAAGCCACAAATAATAGAGTCTGAATCAATAAATTTAAGACTTGCAAATAAACCGAGTTGCTCTCATAAAAATCACAATTTCAGGTATTTGTACCGTCAAAGAGACTGTTTTTTTTTGAGTTCGGGTATGCTAGTCCTGGATTTATGAAAAATTGTTAACTTTAGACCACAGGGTACAAAGCCATGATACCAGTTTTATCAGCAGGAGCGCTCCAACTTCCAAATCAAATCAACGCGGGGAATGGGAGTTTTGGGAAAAAGAGCGATCGCCCCAATAACCCCAGTACAATAGTATTTATCGATGCAGCAGTAGCAGACTATCAAACACTCCTAGATGGAGTGAAATCGGGAGTAGAAGCAATAATTCTCGACTCCCACAGAGATGGAGTCGAACAAATTAGCGAAGTGCTAGCGAATCGCACTAATATTGATAGCATTCATCTAGTTTCCCACGGCGAACCGGGAAGCTTGCAAATCGGTAAAACCCGACTGTCTGTCGATAACCTAGAAGCTTATCGCAAGCAATTGCAGCAATGGCGGCGCGCTTTAACAATTGATGCAGACATCCTAATTTACGGCTGCAATGTAGCAGCAGCATCCCGCGCTTGTCAGAAAGTCCGCCAGGGAATAAATTTCCTGTCTCAAAGCGAAAGTGGGTTGAAACTCACATCTTGCAACATTCTCAATAACAGGCAAGATGCCTGTTCCACAACAAGTGTATTTTCTTGTGGGGTGGGCATCCTGCCCGCCCATAGAAAAGTTATTGATAATGGTGCAATATCTCAGTTGAAACCGACTAAAAACAATTTCATTAAACAATCCTCTAAAGAAGACTTTTGTTATGAGACGGGGCTTGAAACGAACGGCGGACTCGATGAACCAGCCTTAGAAGACTTTTGCTATGAGACGGGGGTTGAAACGAACGGCAGACTCGATGAACCAGCCGTAGATGGTTTCCAATTCCTCCACCGCATTGCATCTCTAACCGGTGCAAATATCGCCGCATCCAAGCATCTCACGGGGAGTGCAAAATTAGGTGGCAATTGGGAACTAGAAGAACAAATCGGCAAAATTAAATCGCCCCTAGCGTTCGAGTCAAGCGCGATGCAAAATTATGCGTCTGTTTTGGCTATTTATAGCGTTACTAATACTTCCGATAGCGGTACAGGTTCTCTAAGAGATGCAATAGACAAAGCTAATTCCACTCCCGGATTAGACACAATTAACTTTGACATTTCCAACCCTGCTCCTTATACCATTACCCTTAATCAAGCCTTACCTGTCATCACCAGCCCAGTTATTGTCAATGGCAAATCTCAACCTGGATATGCTGGCAAACCGATAATTGAACTCAATGGCAGTTTTGTACAACAACCAGGCTCCTCATCTGTCAACTCTACTTCTGTCACTGGTGTAGAGTTAGGCAAAAGCCCTTTTGGCGGCGTAGATGATTCCAGTGGCAGTACCATTCAAGGATTGGTTATTAACGGATTTGGAAAGGGTGCAAATTTCAGTGGCAACGGCATTCTGGTGACAACTAATAACAATATCATCCAAGATAACTACATTGGTACTGATATTAGCGGTACGAAGGCTGTAGGCAACACGGCCAATGGCATCAGAATCCAAAGTTACACTCAAAACAATCCTCCTAATGTCACCAACCTAACAGGCAATATTATCTCGCGAAACGTCATCTCTGGTAACGAAGGTATTGGAGGTATATTTATTGCTGGAACAGGGTCAGGGGGAGTCACAAATACCAAAATTACTGGCAATTACATCGGGACTGATGCCACAGGGATAATAGCTTTAGGTAACAAGGGTGATGGGATTTTTATCTTAAACAAAAACTCGAATAATACTATCATTGGTGGCACTGCACCTGCAGAAGGTAATATCATTGCTAATAATAATGGCAGCGGGATTGAGGTTGCTAGTAAAAATGCCAACAGTAACACCATACAAGGGAATAGCATTTTTAACAACAAACGCTTAGGTATTGACTTAATCGGTAATACTGGCATCACTCCCAACGATTTAGGCGACGCTGATACAGGCAGCAACAATCTGCAAAATTACCCGGTTCTGACCTCAGTTAGTGGCAACACAGTCAGCGGCATTCTCAACAGCAGTCCTAATGCCAACTTCCGCGTTGAATTCTTTGCTAATAGCAGTTATGACCCAGCAGGTGCAGGTCAAGGTCAAACTTTCCTTGGCTTCCAAGACGTTACTACAGATAGCGCTGGCAATGCTAATATCAACTTCGCCTACACTCCCGTAGCAGGCAAATCGGTTCTCGCTGCTACTGCTACTAATAAAACTACAGGGGATACCTCGGAATTTTCCCGTCGCAATCAATCTCCTATTAATTCAATACCGGGAAGAACAACAACCACTACAACTAACCCTAATAACATTACCCTCAACAGCGGACAAATTGTATATGTTTTAGCGGCACCCTATCCGTCTGCTATTAACGTTTCAGGTGTAACAGGAAAAGTAGACAGCGTTACCATCACTCTCAACAATGTTAAAACTTCTGAGGGTTTTGGTAGCGGTTCCGGTGTATCCCAGGTCATCAACCTCTTGCTAGTCGGCCCAGAAGGACAAAATGTGGTGTTAATGTCTCAGGTTCCATCTGCACCACTTAACAGCATCACGCTGAAGTTGGATGATAATGCACCCTCTTTTCTTTCCACTCTTTCTAGTTCCACAGTACCAACGATCGCTTCAGGAACTTACAAACCGACAAACTATTCACAAATCAGTCGGATTGATGTTTATCCCTTTTCATATAGCAGCGGTACGCCAACACCGACAGGAGCACCAGAAGGGCCTTACGGTTCAACTCTTTCTGTTTTTAACAAAACTAACCCCAACGGCACTTGGAAATTGTATGCAGTTGATGCTGTACCAGAGAATGCTCTACCTTCCAATGCTACTACTCTAGGAAATATTGCTAGTTGGAGTGTAGACATTGCGACTGATATCGGCAAAGAAACGACGACTCAAAATACTCCTCGCATCTTCTCTGCTAGTAACGGCAATAGTATCTCTGTATCGGATGCAGATAGTGAGTCTGTCGAAGTTAATCTCAGCGTTACCAGCGGCACTCTTACACTCAAGTCGCTGACGGGAGTTACCGGATCGGGGAATGGCAGCAACAGCCTGATTTATACGGGGAAACAGGCTGATATTAATGCTGCTTTAGAGGGTTTAACTTATACGCCGAATCCGAACTTTGTGGGAACGGATACGCTGATTTTGGCGACAAACGATCGCGGATCTCCAGAATTAGGCGGTGCTCAAACCGATAGCGATCGTGTGAATATTACCGTCAACCCACTAACTCCGACGCCAACTCCACCAACGCCGACTCCGACGCCAACTCCACCAACGCCGACTCCGACGCCAACTCCACCAACGCCGACTCCGAC
>JAICRN010000536.1 GCA_025937335.1 Microcoleus sp. TY_ISSM_2_bin.22 | reverse complement strand
TCCGTTGACTTTGACGGGCGGCCCAAAACATTGACATCTAAGGGCGATATGTGCTATGGTGCATCGGCGATTAGTGGACTTAACCTCCACTTTCCTAGCAGCAAAAGCTAGTATCCTCACACTAAAACTATTTGGCAAAAGCCAAAAAAGTAGCCGGTTACGACTTACAATCTCATCCGGTAGAGGTGTTTGTAGTTGTGCCGCTACAACTCAAAGCGTACAAACTTAAAATGCAGGCAAAGTCAGATTTGTATGTATTTTATTACACTATTGTTAAATATCAAAAAAGCCGATGAAAGTAACCCAGGAAAAACTTCCAGCTAGCCAAATTGGTCTGGAAATCGAAGTACCGTCAGAAAAGTCAAAACAAGCCTACGAGCAAGTAATTAAACAATTCGCTCGCGAGGTTAATATTCCTGGGTTCCGCAAAGGCAAAGTTCCCCGTCAAGTTTTGCTACAGCGCCTGGGCCAGACTCGTTTGAAGGCGACGGCTTTGGAAAATTTGATTAATGATTCCCTGCAAAAAGCCCTCGAACAAGAAAAAATTGCGGCAATTGGCAGTTTTGAACTGCGCACCGAGTTTGAAGAATTACTAGCTAAGTTCGATCCAGAACAGGATCTGATTTTTTCGGCTAAGGTTGACGTACAACCCGAAGTGAAAATGGGTCAGTACACTGGTTTGCAGCTTCAAGCAGAAGAAGCTAAGTATGATGAGGCTCAGGTAGATGAGGTACTGGCAAAATATCGATCGGACAAAGCTACTTTAATCCCCGTAGAAGGCCGGCCGGCTCAGTTGGGAGACACGGCTTTAGTTGATTTCTCCGGTAGATTTGCGGAAGCACCCGAAGGCGAAACTCCCGCAGAAATTCCCGGCGGCGAAGCAGAAGACTTCCAAGTAGAATTGTCGGAAAATCAGTTTGTACCGGGCTTTATCGAAGGCATGATCGGAATGAATCCGGGAGAAACTAGAGAAGTTTCCGTGCAGTTCCCCGAAGAGTACAGCAGTGAAGAATTAGCGGGAAAACCGGCAGTCTTTACGATTACTCTCAAAGAACTTAAGGAAAAAGAATTGCCGGAGTTGGACGACGACTTCGCCCAAGAAGTCAGCGAGTTTGAAACTTTAGCAGAACTGCGCGAGTCCCTGGAAACTCGCTTTAAAGCAGAAAAAGAAAACCAGACATCAGCTAATAAGGAAAAAGCTATATCAGCAGCACTCGTGCAGCTAATAGACGTGGAAATTCCCGAAACAATGATCGATCGCGAAATCGATTATTTACTGAATCAACAAGCCCTCCAATTGAAAAATTACGGTATAGATATCAACCAACTCTTTACCGAAGAAAATATGGGCCCGATGCGGGAACGCTCGCGCCCGGAAGCAATCGAACGCCTCAAGCAGACTTTAGCTCTGGCAGAAGTAGCCAAGCTGGAATCCTTATCTGTGGAAGACGCAGAAGTAGCAGCAGAAGTAGCAAAAGTCAGAAAGCAGTTTCCCAAAGGAGATTTTGACCTCCAAAGGTTGCAGGAATTTGTAAAGGAAGACTTGCTCAAACAAAAAACCCTGAAATGGTTGGAAGAAAAAGGGACAATCGAACTCGTCCCTGAAGGCTCTCTGACTCCCGCAGCAGAAGAATCAGAAGAATCGGACGCTGAAGATTCAGCAGAAGCAGCCGCGAGCGTCGAAGTGGAAGTTGTAGGCGAAGAATAGAACTTAATCTGTTCAAATGTCCTAATTGGGGGCATGGAATCAACCGTGGTTTTAACCGCGCACCCGCTCCTTAACTACAAGCTCCGGGTGCGCGGCGCGCACCCGCTCCTTACTGCAAGCTGCGGGTGTCTGCTAGAAGCAGCAATGATTTACAAGTAAGTGTTTTAACTCATTCACCCCGCCAGCGTTGTGCAAAGCGCAGAAAGCAATCTTACGTACTCAAAACTCCGCATTTCCCCGATATCCGTTCAGAAGAGGCATAATAGTTAAAAGCTGGCGGCTTAGTTTAAAGCTTTCATCAGCAGCAGCAAATTGTCTAGAATCCTTGACTGGTGTCTTATGGTTGTATCTCAATCTTCCAATTACCTAATTACAAGCTATAACGATTTTGATGTCAGTTCCAGCCCCAGCAATGTAGTGCCGATGGTACTAGAACAGTCGGGGATGGGCGAGCGGGCTTTTGACATTTACTCGCGCTTGCTGCGGGAACGAATTGTGTTTTTAGGAACTCCCGTAACCGACGAAGTTGCTGACTCGATAGTGGCTCAGCTATTGTATCTGGATGCCGAAGACCCAGAAAAAGATGTCCAAATGTACATAAATTCCCCCGGCGGCTCGGTGACGGCAGGCATGGCAATTTATGACACAATGCAGCAAATCCGCCCGGATGTGGTGACGATTTGTTACGGTTTGGCAGCGAGTATGGGCGCATTTCTACTGACAGCAGGAGCCCGCGGAAAGCGGATGTCTCTTCCGAGTTCGCGGATTATGATTCACCAGCCGCTTGGAGGCGCTCAAGGTCAAGCAGTTGATATTGAGATTCAAGCCAAAGAAATCCTTTATCATAAACGTAAGCTGAATCAACTGCTAGCGCACCACACAGGTCAACCGATCGAGAAATTAGAGGCTGATACAGAGCGCGACTTTTTTATGTCAGCCGAGGAAGCCAAAAATTACGGTTTGGTCGATCGAGTTATCGCTAAAGAAAACCTTCCGGCAGCGGGAGAGAATGTCACTGCACTGAATTAAGAGGCTGTTATGTCTAAGTACGACTCCCATCTAAAATGTTCGTTTTGTGGCAAGTCTCAAGAGCAAGTACGCAAGTTGATCGCAGGGCCCGGGGTGTATATCTGCGACGAATGCGTGGACTTGTGCAATGAAATTTTAGATGAGGAGTTGTTTGACTCGAGTGCAGTGCCGGCAGCGGCGGCGGCTCCGAAGCAGGAAACGATGCAAAAGCGCCGCGCTACCTCGGGCAAAAGTATGTCGATGAGCCAAATTCCGAAGCCGAGGGAAATTAAAAATTACCTCGACGAAAATGCGATCGGGCAAGATGAGGCGAAAAAGGTGCTCTCGGTGGCGGTTTACAACCACTACAAGCGCCTCAGCTTTATCCATGCCAAAAATAGCGGCAAACACCCGCCGGAAGAAGTAGAACTGCAAAAATCGAATATTTTGTTAATCGGGCCGACGGGCTGCGGAAAAACCCTGCTGGCTCAGACTTTGGCGGATATGCTAGACGTGCCGTTTGCGGTGGCTGACGCGACGACGCTGACGGAAGCGGGCTATGTCGGGGAAGATGTGGAAAATATTTTGCTGCGGCTGCTGCAAGTGGCAGATATGGACGTGGAAGAGGCGCAGCGCGGAATTATTTATATTGATGAAATTGACAAAATTGCCCGCAAGAGCGAAAATCCTTCGATTACCCGGGATGTGTCTGGTGAAGGCGTGCAGCAGGCGCTGCTGAAAATGCTGGAGGGGACGATCGCCAATGTACCTCCCCAAGGCGGCCGCAAGCATCCCTATCAAGACTGCATCCAAATTGATACCAGCAATATCATGTTTATTTGCGGCGGCGCTTTTGTCGGTCTGGAAAAAGTGATAGAGCAGAGAACGGGTAAAAAGTCAATGGGTTTTATTCAGCCCGGAGAAGCTCAGCCGAAGGAAAAGCGGGCCGCTGATGTACTCAAGCAACTGGAACCGGATGATTTGGTGAAGTTTGGGATGATTCCGGAGTTTATCGGGCGGGTACCGGTGGCGGCGGTGTTGGAACCGCTGGATGAGGAAACGCTGATGGCGATTTTGACGGAACCGCGCAATGCTTTGGTTAAGCAGTATCAAAAGCTGCTGAAGATGGATAACGTGCAGTTGGAATTTAAGCCGGAGGCGATTCGGGCGATCGCCCAAGAAGCATACCGCCGCAAAACTGGAGCGCGGGCGCTGCGGGGAATTGTCGAAGAATTGATGTTGGATGTGATGTACGAGTTGCCGTCGCGCAAGGATGTCGCCCGGTGTACGATTACTAAGGAAATGGTCGAGAAGCGATCGACCGCCGAGTTGTTGGTACTTCCGTCTTCCCTGCCCAAGCCAGAGTCAGCTTAAAAGTTTTCACATTGTCAATAAGTCTTTTAGGGCGGGATCTCCTGCCGAACCCATACTCCCCACAAGAAAATTCACTCTTTGTGGAACAGGCCGGAAAGCCTGTTCTTGAGCATGGTACAACATATCATTTCGTTTCCGGTTGCAGCGAAATTATTAGTAGCCGAAATTAGGAGACGGCAGTGCCGT
>JAICRN010000772.1 GCA_025937335.1 Microcoleus sp. TY_ISSM_2_bin.22 | reverse complement strand
TCAAAATAGTCCGAACTATTGTAGTATATGTAAGGTAATTTATTTGTAGGCTGAGCGGGCGATCGTAAATTTAACTGCAAACAAACTAATGATATCAGATACAATGACCTCGATGAATGTGCTGCGCCAAGAGGCTGCGGCGATCGGCATTACTGAGGCCGAAGCCAGAAAATATGGTGACCTCCGACATAAAAGAACTTGGTCTTTGGCGATCGAACATCACCTCTCAATGCAAGATTTTGCCGATCAAATAGAACCATCCTTCACAACTTCCGAACCCGATTCCTCCAGCGCAGTCAACCACTCTCAGACTGAGGAGTCGAAAGACTATGGTATTCAGCTAACTGCGAACCTAGGCGAATCTGGAGTAACCAGGGACAACCAAACACCATCTCTTGCTTCGTTTCAACAGCAAGCAGAAGAAATCGGGCGATCGCAGAATAAAGCCAGCCAGCGCGTCAGACAAGCTAGAGGTTTTGAGCAAGTAGTTAAAAATCATATCAAAGCCTTAAAAAATGCAGCCGCCGTTCATACAAATCAGCATAATTTGTTGATCGACAATTGGGTTTGTCCTGAGTGCCGCCCGCAATGTGAAATTAACTGCCACCTCTGTGCGGGTACTGGCAATATTGACGATATTACAGCCATTGGATGGACGCTAGCTTATATGGAAATGTTGGGCTGTTCTGCTCGCGAAATAGAACCGTTGAGGAGATTTTTCCCGGATTCAAATATTCTGGAATTGAATCTCAAAGTTTGTGTGGCTATCAAAGAAAGTACCGAAGTTTTAGCCAGGACTGAAAAATGGGTAATTAGTCATTAGTCATTAGTTATTAGTCATTAGTTATTAACTCTTAGTTACCTGAAATCTCAACCACATTAAGTATTGATTCTAGCTTTTTCAAAGCAACTTCCAAATCATCGTTGACAACTTGGAAATCAAATTCCCCCGCAGCTTCAATTTCCTCTTTAGCCCGCAGCAACCGACGGGCGATCGCACTTTCGGAATCTTGACCTCGACTCCGCAAGCGCCGTTCCAACTCATCCCAAGAAGGAGGTAAAATAAAAATTCGCAGCGCCTCTGGAAAATTATTCCTAATTTGCCTCGCCCCTTCCAGCTCAATTTCTAGGATTACCGATTTTCCCTCACCGATTCCTTGTTTGAGACCAAAATAAGGAGTACCGTAAAAATTACCGGCAAACTGAGCCCATTCTGCCAAATCTCCAGCCTCAACCATTTGTTCAAAGCGGCTGCGGCTGACAAAATAGTAATGCTTTCCCTCAATTTCTCCCTCACGGGGCGAGCGAGTTGTCACCGATACCGAAAGATACAATTCGGGATGGCGATTGAGGAGCGATCGTACTAGGGTGCCTTTCCCCACACCGCTAGGCCCCGTCAGAACAATTAATTTACCAGATTTCATTTTTAGAATAGAAACGTGTAACAATTTAAGTTTCTGCTTACTTTAGACTGTAAACGCTTAAATTGCAACTGACAAACCTCAATCATCCCGACCTTGACTGTCTTTGCCGATCGCAAAACGATTAGCAACCGTTTCCGGCTGAATCGCCGAGAGGATGACGTGACTCGAATCTGTAATAATTACCGCTCTCGTGCGGCGGCCGTAAGTAGCGTCCACCAGTTGTCCCCGCTCCCGCGCATCAGTAATAATCCGCTTAATTGGTGCTGACTCGGGACTGACAATGGCAATCACTCGGTTAGCAGACACAATGTTACCAAAACCGATATTAATTAATTGAATATCCATGAAAATCTTAATCTATGGGTGAACGACTCACTATCAATCCTTACTTTTTATCATATATACAAATATTTTTTCTGGCAATCCTAAAATTAATCCCAACTAAGTTTTTTAGTTTCTATCTAAATTTTTTACCCTTTTGATGCCAAGTACCCCGTTCTTTATCAAAAGTTTAAAAAAGACTTGCTCTTGCCGCTCTATATTAAAGATTCGGTAAAAGCCTAGATTTTTCGTTGCCAATAAAAGCATTAGCTGTATCGAGAAAACAGCCAGTAAATGTTGAGAAATATAAAGTTAATTTCAGATGGACGGAACGTTAAGTATAATCAATCAGTGATCGATGACAGCAAATATTCGCAAATTGCAGTCTATACTAACAGTATTGAGACTGATGCGGCTTTGATGAGCTTTCCAACCTAAACTAAAAGCTGCTGGCGATCGCACTTTCGACCCGATTTTCCACAAAAATAGGACTAAGGATCGTCAATTAAATAATTTCCCTTTTTTCTTGTGGGATGGGCGTCCCGCCCGT
>JAICRN010000300.1 GCA_025937335.1 Microcoleus sp. TY_ISSM_2_bin.22 | reverse complement strand
CGATCGCAACCTACAATACCATCATCGATCGGCATCGAAAAAAGCACAAACCCATTTTTGCGCTGGGATTGTCCCAACCTCCAATCAGCCGTCAACACCCGCGATCCAGTGCAAACTTTCGCTCGATTGCGCGGCATGAAAGACCGATTTTGAGCATTACCAACAATCAAGATCGCTAGATCGAGCCATAATTGATTGGGGCGGAGCTTTCGCACGGTTTCGGTATTGATAGAAAGCGCATCAGTTTAGTTGACATATCTTCAGTATGGTAGTTTTTCTCTACTCGATCGCATTTGCAACAGCCAGAAAATTGCCCGCAGCCTGTGCTGAATCTCGCAACTTGTTAAGAGGTGGGATTCTCATATAAAATAAATAGTCTAGAGCTTGATATTCCAGCAGGACGATCGACATCCCTCTGAGGATTGAATTGTCACCCGGATTAAATCAAAAGTTCCTTTGAATTATTTCCCGATTCATTGACCACGAATTTCAAAGGTGGTACCCGCCACGTGATTTATCCGTGGAATCAATCCAAAATCAAAAATCGAAAATCCTCAAGCCCCCGCATTTATCCGTGGGGTCGCCTCTAAAATCTAAAATCGAAAATCGAAAATCGAATGACGAGCGCGCTTGGCTTGGCCAAAAGTAAAATGAGCGTTGTTAGAAACCGATGCAAAATCCAGGCAATACTGAACCCCAACCGAAAATCGACCCCTCTGTTTCAACGAATTCTAACAAAACGTTCTACCCAGCCGCGCCTTTGCCCGCAGATGTAGGGATGGTTCTGCAATTGGCAGATGGTAGCATTCAGGGGTGCAATTTTCACGCCCAGAAGCTGTTGGGGATGACAGCACAACAGATGCAGGGCTGCACTTCCATAAATAGTCTGTGGCAGACAGTGCGTGAAGATGGCTCGGATTTTCCCGGCGAGACGCATCCGGCGATAGTGGCGCTGCAAACAGGGAGACCGTACTCAAATGTCATCGCGCGCTTTTATCCGCCACAGGGAGAATTGATTTGGTTGACGCTCAATTCTCAACCTTTATTTCAGGGAGATCGATCGACTCCCTATGCGGTAGTAACAACCTTCACCGAGATCTCTCAACCTCAGCCACAAGCCTTGACTCACGCGCGGGCCCAACAACTGTCAGAAACCCTCGAAAGTATTTCGGATGGGTTCTTTGCTTTGGATCGAGACTGGCGATTTACCTACCTCAATTCGCAAGCGGCGCGGTGGCTGAATCGACTTTCGCAAGAGGTGATTGGGAATACCATTTGGGAAGAGTTTCCCGAATCTGTGGGCAGTTTGTTTGAAAAGGAATATCGCCGCGCCGCGACCTTCCAAGTTACGGTTAGTTTTGAATCTTTTTATCCGCCGCTCAATGCTTGGTATGCGGTACGAGCCTATCCGATCGCCTCGGGACTTGCCGTTTATTTTCAAGATGTGACCGAGGAGAAAGCGGCGAGGGCTGCTTTTATTAAACAAGCGCAAACTGTGCAGCAACAACTCGCAGAAATCGAGGCGATTTATGCTAGCGCGCCGATCGGACTTTGCTTTATCGATACCGAGTTGCGGTTTGTCCGCATCAACGATCGCCTAGCAGAAATTAACGGAGTTCCAGCCGCCGCCCACATCAGTAAAACATGGCGCGAAATCTTGCCCGAAATGGCAGATGATTTAGAGCCGCTTTACCGACAAGTTATTGAAACTAAAGTTCCACTCCAACAGCTCGAAGTTCGCAGGACGAACTCAGCACAGCCAGAACTAGAACAGGATTGGCTGTTGAGTCTCTATCCCCTGAAAGCTCTTGACGATCGCGTCCTGGGCGTGAATGTAACGGTGCATGAAATTACCGAACACAAAGCTACCAAAAAAGAAATTCAACGCCTCAACCAAGAACTAGAGCGGCGAGTTAATGAACTGCAATCGATACTTGATGCTGTACCCGTCGGCATTACGATCGCCGACGACCAACACTGTCAAGTAATTCGCGCTAATCGGTTTGCCCAGTCGATGTTGCAAGTGCTGCCCGATACCAATGTTTCTGGAACCGGAGAGCAAGCCGCAGCCCTTCCGTTCAGACGACTCCGCAACGGACAGCAAATTCCGGGAAAACAACTCCCCATGCAACTAGCCGTGGCTTCCGGCGTCGCAGTGCGAGATATGGAAATTCAAATGGTGCGCGAGGACGGCGCGGCCTTGGATTGGTTGGTGAATGCGGTGCCGTTATTGGACGAACAAGGCGGAGTTCGCGGCTGTGTGGCGGCGTTTATGGATATTAGCGATCGCAAACAAGCTATTGCTGCTTTGCGCCGTTCCGAGGAACGCTACCGCACTTTGTTTGAGTCGCTAGACGAAGGTTTTTGCGTCATCGAAATGCTGTTTGACGAAAACGAAAAGCCGATCGATTACCGCTTTTTAGAAATCAATCCGGCCTTCGAGAAACAAACCGGACTCGTACAAGCTGCGGGGAAAACGATGCGACAGCTCGTTCCAGAGCACGAAAATTATTGGTTTGAGGTGTACGGCAAAGTCGCGCTCACGGGGGAACCATTGCGCTTTGAGCATGGCTCGGAAGCCATGAACCGCTGGTTTGAGGTTTCGGCATTCCGCACTCCTGAGCCGCACAGCCGCAAAGTCGCCGTACTTTTCAAAGACATCAGCGATCGCAAACAGTCGGAAAATCTTTTGCGGCAACAGGAAGAGCAACTGCGGCTGTTCGTAAAACATTCGCCTGCGGGGGTGGCGATGTTTGACCGCCAGATGCGGTATATGCTGGTGAGCGACCGCTGGCTGGCAAGTTACGGGCTCGGCACTCAAAAAATTGTGGGCCGATCGCACTACGACATCTTTCCCAATTTTCCCGATCGTTTCAAACAAATCCACCAGCGCTGTCTGGCGGGAGCAGTCGAAATCTGCCAAGAAGATCGGTTTCCCCGCCCTGATGGCTCGATCGACTGGGTGCGCTGGGAAATTCACCCTTGGCGAACCAACACCAACGAGATTGGCGGCAGCATGATTTTTTGCGAAATCATCACCGAGCGCAAAAACGCTGAACTCGCGCTGCAAGCGGCTTCCCAGCAAGTCAGCAATATTCTAGAAAGTATTACCGATGCCTTTATGGCGATCGATGCACAATGGCGCTATACCTACGTTAATGCCACTGCTGAAAAACTGCTTTCTCGATCGAGAAACGACTTGTTAGGTCGATCGATCTGGGAGCTATTCCCCGCCGAGGGAGAATCGAATTCGAGGGTATATCAAGAATTTCATCGAGTCGTTAACGAGCAAGTTTCTGTCAAATTTGAAGAGTTTTCCCCATCGCTCCAAATATATATAGAAGTGAGCGCCTATCCAGCAGCCGAAGGACTTACCGCTTATTGGAGCGATATTAGCAATCGCAAACGCACTGAAGAAGAACTGCGGCAAAAGAATGCGATTTTGAATCTGATTAACGAGTCAGCGCCCACGCCAATTTTTGTCAAAGATCGAGAAGGACGGATTATTTATGCAAATCCAGCCACGCTGGACGTACTGGGCAAACCTGCTGCTGAAGTAATTGGCCGGCGCGATCGCGATTTCTACCCAATAGCAGAACTTGGAGCCACAGTCACGGAAAACGATCGGCGCATTATGGAATCGGGACAAACAGAAGTCGTCGAAGAATCTCCCGATGGCATTCGGACATTTGTGTCAATGAAAGCTCCCTACCGCAATCAGGCGGGAGAAGTCATCGGCCTGATTGGCATCTCCAGCGACATCACAAATCGCAAACTAGCAGAAGTCGCCCGGGAAGAACAAACTAAGTTACTGCAAGTAATTATTGACAGCATTGGTGACGGTTTGATTTTGGCCAACCAACAAGGGGAGTTTGTGCTGTTTAACAGAGCCGCCGTGCGGATATTCGGTCAGCTATCGAATGAAAAATCTTGTGAGGAATGGTCGAGCACTTACGGGCTATTTTTGGCAGATAAAAACACTCTTTTCCCCGACGCTGAACTACCTCTAGCCAGAGCAATCAAAGGTGAGTATGTCAATGATGTAGAGGTATTTGTCCGCCGCGAAGATTCCGCAGAACGCTGGATCAGTATCAGCGGTTATCCAGTAGTTGATGCTAGCAGCGAAATCAAAGGCGGAGTGATTGTCTGTCGGGATATCACAGAACGCAAACAAGCCGAAGCAGCGATGCAAGAAAGCGAAGAACGATTCCGCAATATGGCTAACAACGCTCCCTTTATGGTATGGGTAACAGACCCCACAGGCTATTGCACTTTCTTGAGCGAAAGCTGGTATGAATTCACAGGTCAAACTGAGGAAACAGGTTTGGGATTGGGTTGGGTAAACGCGACGCATCCAGAAGACCGAGAACAGGCCAAAAATGTGTTCTTGACCGCCAACGAACGCCAGGAATCTTTCCGCCTGGAATATCGCCTCCGGCGCCAGGATGGCGGATATTCTTGGGCGATAGATGCGGCTGCTCCCAGATTTTCCAAAAGCGGACAATTTGAGGGTTATATCGGCTCTGTTATCGACATTACAGAGCGCAAACAAGTGGAAACCGAGCGCGATATGGTTCTGCAATTAGAACAAACTGCCCGCGCGGAAGCCGAGCGAGCTAACCGCATTAAAGACGAATTTCTGGCGGTGCTTTCTCACGAGTTGCGATCGCCCCTGAATCCGATTTTAGGCTGGTCGCAACTGCTCGTCGGCGGCAAGCTGAAGGTGAGTCAAACTGCCAAAGCTTTTGAGACGATCGAGCGCAACGCCAGACTGCAATCTCAATTAATCGAAGACTTGCTTGACGTGTCTCGGATTCTGCAAGGGAAACTCACATTAAATGTTGCTCCGGTGAATCTGGCAAACATTATTCCATCTGCGGTGGAAACGGTGCAATTAGCAGCCGAAACTAAAAAACTTCAAATTCAAATAATCTTAAATCCCGATGTGGGGAAAGTTGTAGGCGATACAAGTCGCTTGCAGCAAATTGTGTGGAATTTGTTATCTAACGCGGTAAAATTCACTCCCAAAGGCGGTAGAGTAGAAGTGAGATTATCGCAAATCGAACACCAAGCTCAAATTCAAGTCACGGACACTGGTAAAGGTATTACTCCCGATTTCTTGCCTTATGTTTTTGACCATTTCCGGCAAGAAGATGGCGCTACAACTCGCAAATTTGGCGGCTTGGGACTGGGATTGGCGATCGTCCGCCAACTGATCGAACTTCACGGCGGAACGGTGTTTGCAGAAAGTGCTGGAGAAGGCAAAGGAGCGACGTTTACGGTGAGATTACCGCTTTTAAATGATGATTCTAGAAGGTATGAGGAGAAAGAACGTCATTGGGCTGCTAGTCCCGATCTCTCATCCTTGCCGCTAGCTGGATTGAGGATTTTGGTGGTAGATGATGAACTCGACTCGCGAGATTTTGTTGCTTTCGTGCTTGAGGAAGCGGGTGCAGAGGTGATTTCCCTGTTATCTGGTGCTGAGGCGCTAGAGTCGATCGCACAAACTGCACCGGATTTGCTCGTCAGCGACATCGGAATGCCGCAGATGGACGGATATATGTTGATAAATCGCATCCGCACTCAGCTTGCGCCTGAGTATCGGCAGTTGTTGGCGATCGCCTTAACGGCCTATGCTGGAGAAGGGAACCAGCGCCAAGTTTTGCAAGCAGGATTTGACAAACACTTAGCCAAGCCGATCGATCCGACTGAGTTAGTTGCTACTGTAATGCGATCTATCGTCGCCCAGCGCCTGAAAAATAAAGCCTGAGTTCTCGGTAAGACATTGCACGGTAGTTGATTTGGCTCATTACAGCAGCCCGGTTTGGCCTAATTTCAAACTGAATTTGCCCGTTAAAAATATTATCCCTGTTTCTTCCGTCGAACCTCGAATCTTGAACCTCTAATCTCAACATCCATGCGTTAAATCCCTTACATCCCTTACATCCGTTAAATAATCCGTTGCCTAACTTTCTTCTGGCTTGCGATCGCCCCTCAAACTTCGCTATTATAAAAAGTTGCAGTTAAAACCCCACAACCAACGATCATGGCCAAGCGCGTCCAATTAGTTTTAAATAAAGATGTCAGCAAACTCGGCAAAGCTGGCGACGTAGTAGAAGTAGCCCCAGGCTACGCCCGCAACTACCTAGTACCCCAAGGAATGGGATTTAGAGCCACTCCGGGCATTCTCAAGCAAGCAGAGCGCCGCCGTGAAGAAGAAAGACTGCGCCAGCTAGAGCTCAAGCAGCAAGCTGAAGTCCGCAAAACCGCCCTCGAATCAGCCGGGCCTTTCATCATCTCCAAGCAAGTTGGCGAAGGAGACGCGATTTTTGGTACGGTCACCAACCAAGAAGTAGCAGAACTGATTTTCAACTCTACCAGTCAAGAAGTCGATCGGCGCGGCATCACCCTGCCCGAAATTCGCCAAACTGGTACATACAAAGCTGAAATCAAACTACACGCAGAAGTTACCGCCGAAGTTGATATTCAAGTTGTTCCGATGTAATTAAGAGTTATCAGTTATCAGTCATCAGTCATCAGTCATTAGTTGTTAGTCATTAGTCATTAGCTAACAACTAAGCACTGCTAAGTAAGGACTCAGTAACGCTAACTTGCAGATTGAGAACGGGAGCATCTCTGCAGAGAGTAAGAAGAAGCATTTTTTCAGGAGTGCGAGATCGAGAGAGCGTGAGTCAGGTATAAACGCGAGTTCGCGACCGATCGCACTCCTACAAAAGCTTAGACTGATAATAACTAATGCCCCGCCGGAAAAACGGACACAAGCCCCGACGCTCCTGAGGGTCGAACCTAAAATTTTAGAATCTTGTTCAACCTCCCAGATTCATCTGTAGAGTAAATATAAAATCTCAAACCTAAAACCTCAAATCTCAAACCTCAAATCTCAAACCTCAAATCTAAAATCTCAAACCTAAAATCTCAAATCTAAAATCTCAAACCTAAAATCTCAAACCTAAAATCTCAAACCTAAAACCTAAAATCTTAAACCTAAAATCTCAAACCTAAAATCTCAAACCTAAAACCTAAAACCTAAAATCTAAAATCTAAAATCTAAAATCTAAAATCGACTGACTGAGGACT
>JAICRN010000132.1 GCA_025937335.1 Microcoleus sp. TY_ISSM_2_bin.22 | reverse complement strand
GGCAGCGGCGTTGACGAGTTATACACTGTTTCTTTTGGTGCGATGCTCGATCGGCGGGACAATCCCTTCAACCCTACCAGCGGATCGATTCTCAGCCTCAGCACCGAGCAGTCGATTCCTTTGGGGCGAGGTAACATTGTGAGCAACAGGCTGTTAGCGAATTATATACAGTATGTACCTGTAACTTTGTTGGGCATCAGCGAGTCCGAAGCCTTGCCCGAAATGCTGGCTTTTAACTTGCAAGCGGGGACGGTAATCGGGGATTTGCCACCAACCGAAGCTTTTCGCCTCGGCGGCCGCAATTCCGTGCGGGGTTACGACGGCGGGGATATTGGCAGCGGCCGGAGTTATTTTTTGGCTTCCGGTGAATATCGGTTTCCTGTGGGTCAGGATGTTGGCGGCGTGATATTTGTTGATTTTGCGTCGGATTTGGGAACGGGAGATAGCGTACTCGGGAAACCGGCGGTAGTCAGGGACAAACCGGGGACGGGGGCGGGTGTTGGGGTGGGTGTGAGGGTGCGATCGTCCTTTGGATTAATTCGCTTAGATGTGGGTGTTAGCGACTCCGGCGATATCAAATTTATACTAGGTACAAAGCAGCGATTTTAAGAATAGTGCAACAGATCGGTTAACCCACAGGCTGAAATAGATTTGGTGCGACGAAATTGCCGCCAAACCCGTTGCCAGGGCATCATAAAACCTATCGGCCTCGGCTGGCGGGGTGTCGGTGATTGCTGCGTCTGATTGGGCGAGTTGTCGATCGAATAATTGAGTTTGATTTCTTTCCTCAACCCAACCTCCCAAGTTTGTGTTAGTAATCGAAATTGAGTAAAATACAGCACCTCTGTAAGGACACAACATTGTTGTATCCCTACTGTGTTGTAGACAATTTACAATTGCTATATTTATCCTCGTAAATGCTTAACGCTTTGGTTTCTTCACATCAACAGTTTTCGGTTTAGCGGCCGGAGTGCGCGGATAAAACTTAAACTTATTGAGCGCAGCACTTGCCGATTTAGCCACACCGCTATCGGTATCTCGCAAAGCTTTTTGCAACAGCGGAATCACTTTTTCAGACTTAATCATTGCTAGTGCTTCCACAGCAGCTTCGCGCACCTCCGGGTGAATATCTTGAACTAATTTTCCCAAAGTTTCTATTGCTCGCTGACCTTCTGCTCTCAGAGCATTAGCAGCAGCCATTTTACCTAAAGCAGACGCTGCAAACTTGCGAGTTTCTTTGTCCTGACTTTGAACGCATCCCATCAACTGCGGTAGGGAATAGCTTGGTGATTGTCTGGCAATTGGAAGCTGCTGTCCGACTTGGGGTCGATCTAAATCAATTGATTGTGGTTCAGGAAAATCTGTGTAATTTAACTCTTCTTCAACTTCTGTTTGATTTAACTCACTTGACTGTTCCTGCCAAACTTCTTGTTGTGGTAAATCTGCTCCAAATTCTGTGGAATTTAACTGACTGAACTGCTGCTCCGGGACTTCTTGTTGTTGTACGTTACTCTCGTACTGCTCTTGCAAAGACCTAATAGTTGCTTGCATCTGAGCTTCGTGAGCTCTCAACTGCTCGTGAGCCGCTTGCAACTGACTCTCGTATTGCTGTTGCAAAGCCTCCATATTTAACTGCATCTCAACCTCGCGGTTCTCATATTCCTCAGCAGTTTGCCTCAAGCGAATTTCGTGTTCATTTTGCAAGTTTTGCAAATGTTGCTCCATCTGAGCTTGATAATTATGATGCAATTCGTCAGCAACTCTAAGTAAATGATGTTCGTGTTCTGCTTGCAAAGATTGGATATTTTCCTGAAGCCTTGCATTGTTAGCGGCTTCTAACTCCTCGTTGATTTGTCGCCGCAGCTCATGCTCGTCTACGCTGGCAACTGGTTGGAGCTGACTGTCGCGTTCTGCCTGAAGTTGTTGGATCTGATTTTCGTATTGAGCCGCAACTTGTTTGAGCTGATTTTCGTATTGGTTAGTAACTTGTCTGAGTAAATTTTCGTGTTCGGCAGTAGCTTTTCTAAGCTGATTTTCCCGTTCTCCTTGCTGAGATTGGACAGCTTGTTGCACCCGAGACATCTGAGCTATTTCTATTTCCTCAGTAATTCTGCGAGTTTGCTGCAAGTATTCTTGCTTTTGCTTGTTTAAGCGCTTTTCCAGTAACCAGTAAGCAACTGCTATCCCTGCCAAAAAACCTACGATCGCTCCTATGATACCCACGACTAATCTCCTCCTGACAAAATAGTGATGCTGGACTTTTTACATTTAACCATACAGCCTCCTGTAACCGCCCAACAACAGCAGCCAGCCTGTCACTGCGAGCCAGTGAACCGCCACCGCAGGCCAGATAGAACCGCTTTGCAGGTATGCGATGGAGCACGCAACTCCCAAAATTGCCGCCAGCAGCAAAAACACTGGATTCATAAAGGTCGATCGACCAACCGGGTAAAAAGTCAGCGCGTTCAGCGGGTGGTAAACTACAAAAACCGCCAAACTCGCGCATCCCCAAAACCACAGCATTAACCCAGAAGCATTCTCGAACGGATGTGGCAGCATTAACACCCGGAACAATAATTCCTCGGTGATGCCCGGACTTAATATACAGCCAAGAAGCACTCCCACAATTGTACGCCGAGAGGTTTGCACGTCTACTTTTAGAAATCCCGACCAAAAACCGACGGAAAGAGCGATCGAAGTGTAAACCAGCGCGAGCATAGCTGCAACCAGCCAATCAGTGAAATGGGGAATAGTGGAAAAAGCTAGGGTGACGCGGCGTATCAGGAATCCCGGCAGCGCGTGAAGCAGAGCTATCCCGAAGGGAATCGCACTAAAATTTAACATAATCAAACCGATCCTTAAAATTTTCAAACAGATGTTAACCGTAAGTTGAGCCGTTTATTATGCAAAACCAATCATTGCCGCCCGTCAGAGTCCGCGTTTTTGTTTCCGGATTAGTTCAAGGAGTAGGATACCGATATTCAACGAGGAATCAAGCAAAGTATTTCGGTCTCAGCGGCTGGGTAAGAAATCTCCCCGACGGCCGCGTCGAGGCTGTATTTGAAGGCCACAAAAAAGCTGTTGAAGGAATGATTAGCTGGTGCCGCCGCGGCCCCACCGGTGCTACGGTTAGTGAGTTGGTTTTGCAATACGAAGACCCGGAGGGCGATTCCCTTCAAGATAGCTCCGCCGCGCGTACTTTTGAGATCCGGCGGTAAAAGAATAAAGGGAATAAACTGGGTTGCAACCGCTACTATACAAACGAAGTCTGCCTAGTCTACGGCAGGCTTCGCCCACGCAGACTAAAGAATGAATCCGATAAAAAGTGCGGATATTTGGTATTACCAATTAGCAACGACCGGCGACTTGAGTTAATTGAGCGAACAACTGAGCAACTTTGGTCAAATCTTTATCTCCCGGTGCTATTTCTACGCCGCTAGAAAGGTCAACACCGCTGAAGTTATAGCCGATCGCGCTATCAATTGCATTTAAAATATTATCGGGTGTTAAACCGCCAGCCAGCAGCCAAGGACACTGCGGTCTAAACTCTGATAACATCATCCAGTCGATCGTTTTGCCAGTACCGCCGAGTTGATTGGGATGGTAAGCATCCAGCAGTAAAGTATCGACACGAACAGCGTAAATAGCCGCAGTCTCTAGAGTTTCAGGAGTCTTAACTCTCAAAGCTTTGATAATTTCAATTCCCGGCAAAAACTCGCGCAGCCGATCGCAATATTCTGCTGTTTCATCTCCGTGTAACTGCACCCCGCTTAAATTTGACTCTGCCGTTACTTGACAGATGTTTTCTATTGTGGTATTCGCAAAAACTCCGATGCGATCGACATTTTCCGGCAACTGCTCGACAATCAGGCGAATTGTTTCTGGGGTGACATAGCGGGGGGAAGCCGGCACGCAGATAAACCCCAAAGCCTGGGCTCCCAAGCGGGCGATCGCAATTCCTTGGTCTAATTTAGTGATTCCGCAAATTTTAACCCGCACTCCCGGTCCTCCGTTCCGAATTTGTATCAAAATATCAACGAATTGTTAACTATTAAAACAAATCTTAGTTTAAAGCAAACCGCTTTTTATAATCTTGGAAATCAATTTATTTGTGAAATAAGGAGATAAGAACGTGATCGACTCATCTTTGCTGTTAGCCGTACAATCCACCACTCCCTCAACGCCAGAGTGGTCGCCAGTGGTAGGACTGACAATGATTTTATGCAATTTGCTGGCGGTCGCGATCGGCTACTACGGCATAAACAAGCAAAACCGAGGCAAGGGCCCAGCTTTACCCGTTGAAGTGCCTGGAATGTTTAAAGGCTTCGGCATACCAGAATTGCTGGCAACAACCAGCTTCGGCCACTTGCTCGGAACAGGAGTAATCTTGGGCTTAGGAAACGCCGGAGTTCTTTAAAAATCTGGGGAAGGGGAAAGGCAAGAGGAAGAAAAGATATAATAGAAACTCTTTCTTCCTCTCATGCCGCAGGAAAATTTCATGCAGACAGGTTGGCGAATCGGCTCTTTATTTGGCATCCCCCTACTTATAGATTACTCGTGGTTTATAATTTTAGCCCTAGCAACCCGCCAATACGCCAGCAGTTACCGCTTGTGGGGGCCTGGGCTCTCCTGGAGTGCCGGGTTGGCAATAGCTCTGCTACTGTTTGCTTCCGTGCTCTTGCACGAACTCGGACACAGCTTGGCGGCAATGTCGCAAGGCATTAAAGTTAATTCTATTACCCTATTCTTATTTGGTGGAATTGCATCGATCGACTCGGAATCAAAAACTCCCGGTCAAGCTTTTCAAGTAGCCATCGCCGGCCCTCTCGTCAGCTTTGCGCTGTTTTTAATACTCGGTTTAGGCTCTCAAGTTCTCCCTCAGACAAGTTTGATTGCAATTGTGGCAGAAAGGGTAGCAGAAATTAATTTAGTTTTGGGATTATTTAACTTAATTCCCGGCTTGCCTTTGGACGGAGGACAAGTTTTAAAAGCAGCAATTTGGAAAATCACCGGCTCTCGATTTGCCGGCGTTCGCTGGGCGGCAAAAACAGGAGAAATTTTAGGTTGGCTGGCCGTTGCTTTGGGTCTGAGTTTATGCTTTTTAGCGCGCGAGTACGGCGGCTTGTGGATTGCGCTAATCGGCGGGTTTGGGATTCGCAATGCCACTTCGTACAGCCGCTTAGCTTCCTTGCAAGAAGCCCTGCTCAAAATTAAAGCCAGCGATGCGATGAGCCGCGATTTTCGAGTGGTAGATGCAGATTTGACTCTGCGAGAATTTGCCGATCGATATTTGTTAGAAGTCAATCCGTTTCCATTTTACATTGCTGCAACCAACGGGCGGGATTTGGGCTTAGTGTCGATCGACGATATCCGCTTCACAGAACGCAGTCAGTGGCAAATTCAGACTTTGCACCACATTTTTAAACCTCTGGGAAAAACCCCCACAGTCTCCGAAAAAGCATCCATAGCAGAAGTAATTAACAGCATGGAAGCCCGTCAACTCCCCCGAATCATCGTCCTGTCGCCGATTGGTTCAGTAGCGGGGACGATCGATCGGGGTGACGTGGTTAAAGTTTTGGCAAAATACCTCAAACCCCAGATTTCCGAAGCCGACATCAAGCGCAGCAAAGAAGAAAACAGCTATCCCCAAGGATTGCAGTTAAGTGCGATCGCCAAAACCGCACAAGAAAACTAAAAATTTGGCATTAGTCAAACAATTTGGGATTTGGGATTTGGGATTAAAAGAATAATAACCCCCGGATTCATCTGTACGGATCGTGTAAAATCCAATTCCACGACCTCAAATCAAAAATCCCAAATTATTTGATTTGATAACTTAAGAGGCGGTGCATTTTTTCAAGAAAATTTGAAAAAATAATTATCAATATGCCCAAATTTTTGCATCAATTTCATCATCAGTTGAAGGAGAGAGGCTGGAGTTGGAAAAACTTAACTCATTCCTTCCCCTTCCCTGACTTGCAACCTCTTGCTATTATCTGGATTGTCGTGACGGGAACTCTATTGGGAGTGCGGCATTTAGGCGGGTTGCAGCCACTAGAATTAAATGCTTTCGACCTGATGGTGAAGTTGCGGCCAGATCCGGGCCCTGACCCCAGGCTGCTGATAGTGACCATCACAGAACAGGATATTAATACTATTGAAAAATGGCCAATTTCAGATCGCACTTTAGCAAAAGCGATCTCCGAAATAGCTCGTCTTGAACCCACAGCTATTGGCATAGATATAATTCGCAATATTCCCTACGAACCGGGGAATGCAGAATTAGTAACTCAATGGCAAAACCCCAAAGTAATCCCCATTACCTTGATCGGTAACTCTAAGCAAGACCCAGCCCCACCACCTCCCAATATACCAGAAGAGCGGGTAGGATTTAACGATTTAGTCGTCGATCCAGACGGTATACTGCGTCGCAATTTGATGTACGCCAAGAATGATAAAACGACACTAACTTCATTCTCAATGCGACTAGCTTTTGCCTATTTTAATAACAAAAAAATAGAGTCTAATTTGACAGAAAAAGAAGAAATTCAGGCTAATAAAATAGTGTTTTCTAAATTGCGATCTGACTCAGGAGGTTATCAAAACATAGATGCCGAAGGCTATCAAATCATGCTCAATTACCGCTCTCCGGAAAATATAGCAAAAACCGTGACACTAACTGAAGTTTTGGCTCGAAAAGTTGATCCTAAATTGGTGAAGGGTAAAATAGTGCTAATAGGCGTTACAGCTCTAACTGCTAAAGATTTCTTTTTAACCCCTTACAGCGCTACTGCCAGCGGAAACCGGCCGATGTCTGGGGTATTCATTCACGCAACGGCTACCAGCCAAATTCTCAGCGCAGTTTTGGATGGGAAAGGGCTATTTTGGTATTGGGACGAATGGCAAGAAATTCTCTGGATCGCTGTTTGGGGCGCAGTCGGCGGCTGTTTAGCTTGGCGGCTAGAAAAATCGCTGAATTTGATGGGAAGTGCGATCGCAGCTTGCGGTTCATTATTCGGATTCACCTTTTTCCTCTTCATGCAACAGGGGTGGATTCCTCTAATTTCCCCTGCTATGGCACTTTTAGTCACCGCAGGAGTCGCAGTTACCTATAAGTACGAGCAGTCGAGGCAACAGCAAGGGATTGTGATGAAATTATTAGGACAACAAACTTCACCGGCGATCGCAAATGCCCTGTGGAAAGAGCGCGTCCACCTGCTCGAATCAGGGTTATTGCCGGGCCAAAAAGTTACTGCTACGATCGTCCTCACCGACTTGCAGGGTTTTAGTACAATCTCCGAAAAACTACCGCCAGAAGTAGTAATGAGTTGGTTAAATGAGTATTTATCAGCAATGGCCCAAGAAGTCCAAGCACATCAAGGCGTGATTAATAAATTTACCGGAGATGGAATGCTGGCAGTATTTGGCGTACCCATTCCCCGCACCACTCCAGAAGAAATTGCAGAAGATGCTCGCCTCGCCGTATCTTGCGCTTTAGCCATCAGTTCCCGCTTGCCACAAATGAATCAAAATTGGCTCGATCGCGGTTTACCGGTCGTAAAAATGCGCGTAGGCATCTTTACAGGGCCTGTGATGGTGGGTAGTCTCGGTGGCTCAACCCGTTTAGAATATGGAGTGATCGGCGACAGCGTAAATATTGCCTCTCGGCTCGAAAGCTGTGAAAAGGATCGGCAAGAAGACACTTGCCGGATATTGATTGCAGAAGAAACCTTTCTGCATCTGGCCGACAAATTTGAGGTAGAATCTTGGGGAGCTTTGCATTTAAGAGGCAGGGAACAAAAAGTTAATGTCTACCGGATTTTGGGAAGCAAAAAGCAATAAAAAGAGAGAATCTATCTCTAAAAATTCAGGGAGTTAATATGAAAACAATTACTAAGTTTTTCCTCAATCTGACATCAGTTGGCTCAATAGTATTGATAGCAACGCTTAATGCTTCCCAATTAGGAGTTGTGGGACAGCCAACTCCAAAAATAGATGGCAAGCCAATCACTCAATCGGGAGGACCGCGCTTCATTCAGCCCCGTGAAGATATCAACGATCGCCCCCCCACTGAACCGAGAGGGCCTCAGCGCGGTGGCTGCGGGAGCATTCGTCAGCTAGGTGTCACAGCTTTAGTGCCTAGAAATAAGATCGGACGGACTGTTTCCGAGTATCCAACATTCTTTTTCTACTTGCCTCAAACAAAGGCAGAATTAGCCGAGTTTACCCTAGAAGATCCTAGCGGCAAGCAGATTTACAAACAGGAGCTCAAAATTAGCAATTTATCAGGAGTGATCGGCATTAGTATTCCCGCTAACACAAATGTCCCGCCCTTGGAAGCAGGCAAAAGTTACCGTTGGAATTTTACAGTGAATTGCGACTCTCAAGACCGATCGAGCGATGAGATCGAAAGCGGTTTTGTACGGCGAGTTGAACTCAGTGCAGATATCCGCAGTCAATTAGATCGGGCAGATTCGCGCCAGAAAACGGTTATTTATGCTGAAAATGGGATTTGGCAAGATGCCCTCAGCACCCTAGCTGCAGCTCGCCGCGCTAATCCTAACGATGCAGAATTAGCTGCTGATTGGAAAATCTTGCTATATTCTGTGAAGTTGGGCCACATTGCCAAAGAGCCGATCGTTCCAATTGAGGCGCAGCCATAGTTTATTGCATAGTCCTAGGCGCATGGGGGCCGAGAAAACGGGTTTTTTTACGAACATACTTGGTTCGATCCCGCAGATTCGTCAAAAAACCCGGTTGATGCGGTCAAAGTGCGTAATTCATGTATGCCAAGCCATTCCTCTTCTGAAAGCGGCTGTACTTCCAAATCAATCTCAAAACAGCGACAAGCGGCCGCACTCAAAACATCAATTACAGTTGCAATCAAATCATCTCCCCCTTCAGATAGAGGTAATTTCAGAGGAATTAATTCCTCCCCAAACACTTGAGAAAACAATTTAACATCCGGTTGCAAACGCATCGAACCGTGCTGCAAAATAGCCTCACCCCGTCGCAATTGCGCGCTACCAATTAACTTGCAGCCATCAGCGGTAACTAAATCCGCACCCGTGGCAGTACCAAAACAATTCGGATTGTGAATGTAACCCCTTCCAGCTTCCCCGTATTGCAAATCCAAACCCATCGCCCTCCAACCCTCAATCAAAAACTCGCAAATAGTCTGATAAGCTTTCATACGGCTGCTTCCAAATCCCGACGCCACAACTGCATAAGTTAAATCCCCTTGGTGCAGCACGGCGCGCCCGCCGCTGGGCCTCCTCACCAACTCCACAGGCATTCCCTGCCAAGACAACTGCTGCCAAAACTCCGGCCACCTGCGCTGGTGGTAGCCCAAGGAAATCGCCGCCGGTTGCCAAGTGTAAAATCGCAGAGTTGGCGGATTTTTGCCCGCTAGATGCTGTTCCAGCAGCCATTGGTCGATCGCCATCTGCACGCTACCAGACGCCGACAACATTGGAATTAAACGCCATACAGAATTATCCATCAGTTTCCAGTCCTGAGTTTGCACTCAATAATTCGCAGAATGTTTTAAAATTAGTAACAGTTTTTTGGGCCTGTCTTGTCAGTTGGTACGAGTTTTACGCCCGCCGGTGCTTTAGAAATAAATAGGAAAAATAATCGCAGAACCATGAGCAACACTGTAATTGTTATTAACGACGAAAAATTTGAAACAGAAGTGCTGAAAGCTGAGCAACCAGTGCTTGCCTATTTTTGGGCTAGTTGGTGCGGGCCTTGCAAACTGATCGCGCCTTCGGTAGACTGGGTGGCTGCCAACTACAGCGATCGCCTGAAAGTGGTTAAAATGGAAATTGACCCCAATCCTAATACTGTCAAGAAGTATAAAGTAGAAGGAGTCCCAGCTCTCAGGCTGTTTAAAAATGCCGAAGTAGTGCTTTCTCACGAAGGAGCTATTACTAAACAAACTTTGATCGGTTTGCTCGACGCTCACTTATAAAGTTTGGATATGATTCGGGAGTTTCCAACTCCCAACTCACAATGATAGCAAGCGCATTTTTTTTAACATCTCTATTTTCTCCTCGATATTCCTCTCTGACAATCAAGCATCCAGGATACAAGCCTCCGGATTCATTCCGAAAGCAGACTCAGGACGGAAAAATAAAAAACCTGTATCCGATGAAACTTGCCGAACGTATTTATCCGTGGGGTCAGTCGATTTTAGATTTTAGATTTTAGATTTTAGATTTACCCCACAGATAAATCT
>JAICRN010000121.1 GCA_025937335.1 Microcoleus sp. TY_ISSM_2_bin.22 | reverse complement strand
AGTACCGGCAACTCGTTGAGAATGCTAACAGCATGATTGTGCAGTTAGACAGTGAAGGCAAGATTACTTTTTTTAACGAGTTTGCTGAAGTTTTTTTCGGGTATTCAGAAGCAGAAATCATCGGCAAAAATGCGATCGGCACAATCATACCGAAAACAGATTTATCAGAAAGTGACCTCGCGGCAATGATTCGAGACTGTTTGGCACAGCCGGAAAAATACTTCCAACAGGAAAAGGAAAACATCCGCAGCAATGGAGAAAGGGTGTGGATAGCGTGGACAAATAAACCTTTACTAGATGCGAAGGGAAATTTGGCAGGACTGCTTTGTATCGGGACGGATATTAGCGATCGCAAACAAGCTGAAATCGCCCTGCAAGCTTCAGAATCAGAATTGCGGGCATTGTTCGCTGCGATGAACGACGTAATTTTTGTCATTGATATTGAGGGACGTTATCTAAAAATTGCGCCCACAAATCCCCAATTTTTATACAAACCGCCGGCGGAACTTATAGGCAAAACTCTGCACGAGATCATGCCACCAGAAACAGCAGATTTTTTCTTCAGTCAAATTCAAATTACCGCCGACACAAAACAGACCCATTCCATAGAATACAGCCTGCAAATAGACAACCAAGAAGTTTGGTTTGTCGCTAACATTTGGCCAATGCAGGAAAACACTGTTATTTGTATAGCCCGCGATATTACGGAGCGCAAGCAAGCTGAAAATTGGTTAACCGGTCAAAAACAAATTTTAGAAATGATTGCTAAGGGCGCTCCTCTGGGCGATACTTTAAATACTTTAGTGGAAATAATCGAACAGCAATCTAGAGAAGTCATAGGTTCGATTTTGCTTCTAGCTCCAGACGGCAAACATTTGCTGCACGGAGCCGCGCCCAGTTTGCCCGACAGTTACAATGCTGCTATTCATGGCAGAGCCATCGGCCCGGATGCAGGCTCCTGCGGCACTGCTGCCTTTACCCGCCAACAGGTGATCGTTACAGATATTGCCAGCGATCCTTTGTGGGAAAATTATCGCGATTTAGCATTGAGTTTTGGACTGAGATCTTGCTTGTCTACTCCTATTTTCTCATCTCAGGGTCAAGTTTTGGGAACTTTTGGAATGTATTATTCCCAACCGCGCTACCCCAAAATTTTCGATCTGCAATTGATAGAAGCCGCGATGAATTTAGCAGGAATTGCGATCGAACGCAAACAGGCAGAAGAAAGTCTCAAACAACTCAATCAAGAGCTAGAAAATAGAGTCAAACAGAGAACTGCTCAATTGATGCAAACTGAAGAACGCTGGCAGTTAGCACTCAAAGGCAACAATGACGGAATTTGGGACTGGAACTTGCAAACAGGGGAAGTGTTCTTGTCCGAGCGATTTAAGGAAATCACCGGATACGAAAACAGCTCAATTCTAGATTACTTGGACGAATGGAAAAGGGGCACGCATCCCGAGGATTTAGCCTTAGTAATGCAAGCTCTCCAAGACCATTTAAACAAGAAAACGCCGCATTACATCATCGAATACCGCTGCTGGTGCTACAACAGCTCCTACAAATGGATACTCAGTCGGGGACAAGCTTTGTGGGACGCATCTGGAACAGCAGTCCGCATGGTTGGTTCAATTACTGATATTACGGAGCGCAAACAAGCAGAGGAAGCACTGCGGGAAAGCGAGGCAAAATTCCAAAAGCTGTCGGCTAATGTGCCGGGAATAATTTATCAATTTTTGTTGCGTTCAGATGGATATTCCTGTTTTCTTTATATCAGTGCTGCTTGCCGAGAACTTTTTGAGTTAGAACCCGAAGATGTTCTGCAAAATGCGGCTTTGATAAGAAATTTGATTCATTCCGACGACCTCCAAAATCATGACGAATCTGTTGCTATTTCTGCCCAGACTTTGCAACCTTGGCAGTGGGAAGGACGGATGGTGCTACCTTCAGGCAAGGTTCGCTGGTTTCAGATAAATTCGCGTCCTGAAGCTAAAGAAAACGGCGCTGTTCTTTGGGACGGCATCGCCGTTGATGTTACCGCTCGCAAAGAAGCTGAGTTAGCTTTGCAAGAAAGCCAGCAGTTCATTAAAAAAGTAGCCGATGCTACTCCCGGTATTTTGTATCTCTACGACTTGGAAGAACAGCGAAATATCTACACTAATACTTCAATGTTCGCGCTTTTGGGCTATACCACCGACGGCATTACAGCGATGGATTCGCAACTCATTCCTCAGTTAGTACACCCGGAAGATTTGCCGAAAATTCTCAAATATCACGCTAGCTTTGTAAGAATTCAAGATGGCGAAACTATGGAAATTGAGTACCGGATGCGGGCAGCATCGGGTCAGTTTTTGTGGCTGCAAAGTCGGGATACTATTTTTAGTAGGAATGCTGACGGGCAGGCTAAGGTAATAATTGGAGTGTCCCAAGACATTACGACTCGGAAGCAAGCAGAGTCAGCACTGCGACAAAGCGAGGCGCGAGAAAGAGAAAAAGCTCGAGATTTAGAGTCAGCGCTGCTGGAATTGCGCTCTACTCAAACTCAGCTCATTCAAACTGAAAAAATGTCTTCTTTGGGGCAATTAGTGGCCGGTATAGCTCACGAAATTAATAATCCTGTTAACTTCATTCACGCTAACATTGATTATCTCAAACAGTATACAAAACAGTTGCTCGATCTGGTGACTCTTTACGAACAGGAGTATCCAGAACCTAATGCAAAAATTGTCGCTCGCATTCAAGAGATTGATTTAGATTTCATGGCTGAGGATTTAAGAAAAGTTGTGGGTTCGATGCAGGTAGGAACCGAGCGCATCCGGCAAATTGTGTTGTCCCTCAGAAATTTCTCGCGACTGGACGAATCGGCAATGAAGCCGGTCGATATTCACGCGGGAATAGAAAGCACTTTGTTAATTTTGCAGCACCGCTTGAAGAGTCGAGACAGCCGCCCGGAAATTGAAGTAATTAAGAAGTTCGGGAAACTGCCGCCGGTGGAGTGCTATGCGAGCCAACTGAATCAGGTGTTTATGAATATTATTGCTAATGGAATTGATGCTATTGAAGAACGATATCAAAAGTTATCGGTTCCACGATCGCAGATCGAGAACGGCCGGATTATTATTTTCACTGGTGTAACGGCCCAGAAGACTGCGATAGTGGAAATTTCGGACAACGGTACGGGCATTCCCGAGGCGATAGTCGATCGAATTTTTAACCCGTTTTTTACTACAAAACCTGTCGGGAAAGGTACGGGGTTGGGAATGTCTATTGCCCACTCGATTGTGGTGGAAAAGCACAAGGGGAAGATTGAGTGTATTTCGTCCATAGGATGCGGAACGACTTTTCAGATTGAGATTCCGATCCACAAACTGTATAAAGACTAGGATGCCTCAGTCGATTTGAGATTTGAGATTTGAGATTGACTCCACAGTGGTAGTATGCGTCAGCAGTTCTTGATTTTCAGGGGCGGAGCGATAAGCTGAGGCACCCTACAAATTAACGACTAAAATAGATTGAAGCTGCTAAGGAAGCGGTGCTGCATCAAACCTTTAAGTGTATAAAAATTGACATGATGGGATTAATCCTGGAAGCGCTCGAAGCAATGGGACACAATGTCCGCTGGATGTCTTGGAATTTGTTTTTGAGTTTAGTACCGCTGGCCCTGAGTTTTTGGCTGTTCCGCAAACCCCGTCAGCGCTGGCTGCTGTGGGGTACGGCCTTTCTCCTGGGCGCTACTTTTTTGCCCAGCACGCGCCATGTTTTGGCTTATCTGAAGCACATTGTGCAAGATGTGGGCAAAACTTACGTTTTGGGGGCGATCGCGATTACGCTGGCACTGATGGCTGTAGACATCTGGGTACTGCGGCAGCGCGGAGTTCGCTCTCTCCGCTGGTGGGGCGGTTTTTTCTGGTTTATCGCATTTTTGCCTAATGCGCCCTACGTTTTAACTGATATCATTCACCTGATCGAGCAGATTAAAGAGGGGAATTCGGTGTGGACTGTGACTCTAGCTTTGATCCCGCAGTATCTGGCGTTTATGCTGATCGGGTTTGGGGCTTACGTGCTGTCGGTGATGAATTTGGGTTACTATTTGAAGCAACAGGGTTGGAGTAAATTTATCCTGGCAACGGAGATAACTATACACGCACTTTCGGCGATCGGCATTTATTTAGGGCGATTTATCCGCTTCAACAGTTGGGACATTCTGACTAACCCCGATGCGCTGGTTAACACCGTAATGAACGATTTGATTGGCAAGCGTCCGGTTTTAGTAATGGCTGTAACCTTTTTAGTAATTGCTGGTTTGTATTGGGTAATGAAACAAGTAATTTTAGGAGTTAGCCAGCGATTTTACAGGAGCCAATCGCAGTCCGAGTTGTCCCCCGAAAGCGCGAGTTCTTCCAGCTAGAATGATTTGAGATTGGCTCCACAACTAACGTCCAAACTTTTTTGCTCTCCCGCCGCCCGAATTTCTATACAAGTGTAGCAACAGCCCTGACGATGAGGAAGTTCTTAACTGTTGAAACTCTTGCTTTTATTGTATTGGGCATAGATGCCTTCCGATCCGACTGCCGAAAGACTAATGCTATATCAGTCTTTCGGTTATACCAAATTGTTAGCTAAACTCTTGAAGAAATTACTGCGGCAAGGGTAATAAAACTTGATATGTTAGAACAGTCGAAGTAGTTTTGTAAAAAGTAAAGATGAATCGATTTGACCGTCAATTGTGGGAAAGATTTATTGCGATCGCCCAACCTTACTTTTATCCTTTAGAGCCGGGAGGCGGCAGAATTTTTTTAGGATTAGTGGCGCTGTTGTTGATATTTCTGTTCGCTGCGATGTTTGTGGCTGTCAGTGTTGTCAGTTTGGGTGCTCAAGTCTTATTTCCAGAGGCTTTTAACGGGGTTGCGGCTGGCTTAGCTACTTTGATTAAAGGGATTATCTACTCACCGAAAATTGCGATTGTTGGTTTAATGCTAATTCTCCCAATGGCTGCTTTTGTCTTTTTCAGAAGCAAGTTGATACCGCGCTGGAAGCAGTGGACAATGTTAGCTCTGCTGCTATTTTTGTCGCTGTCAGTTAGCGGGATTAACGTAGTCATTAGCTATATTAGTAATTTTTTCACGACAGCGCTGACTGAAAAAGATCAGATTACTTTTTGGCGGTTTATGTGGGTTTATGCTGGAGTGTTTATTATCGGTACCCCGATAGTTGTTATTTACGGGTATACCCAAGATAAACTGGGATTGTACTGGCGAGAGTGGATGACTGATAGTTTCCTGGGTAGTTATTTTCAAAACCGCGCTTATTACGAAGTAAATTCTCAGAAAGAAATCGACAATCCCGACCAGCGAATAGCTGAAGATATCAAATCCTTTACGAGTACGAGTTTATATTTTTTGCTGCTGATGTTGGGAGCAGTTATTGATGTTATTTCATTTACGGGTATTCTTTGGTCTATTTCTAAAAATCTTTCGCTCGGACTAATTATTTATGCTGTCTTTGGGACGACAGTTATGGTGACTTTTGGCAAAAAATTGATATTTTTTAACTTCAATCAGCTCTCAACAGAGGCTGACTTTCGCTATGGATTGGTTCACATTCGGGACAATGCAGAATCAATTGCTTTTTACCGGGGAGAAGCACAGGAATCTGTTCAGGTAAAACACCGATTTTTAGAAGCAGTTCGGAACTTTAATTTCCTAATTGGTTGGCAGCGGAATCTGGGATATTTTAGAGTTGGCTATAGATATGCCACTTATATTATTCCCTCTTTATTCCTGGCTTCTATCTACTTTGCCGGTGAGATCAGATACGGCGACATTACTCAAGCTGAATTTGCTTTTCGTCAGGTTTCAGAAGCATTTTCTTTGATTGTATATAATATTGAAAGCTTGAGTTTATTTGCAGCGGGAATTAATCGTCTAGCTACGTTTAATGAGTATTTAAAACCTGAAAATAATGCTGTTAAGTTCGACGAAATTAGAACAATCGATACAGTAATAAGTTCGCAATTGACATTGGAACACGTTACTTTAGATACTCCGAAGCATCAAAAGACTTTAATTAGCGATTTGTCGGTAGCCGTGTCTCCAGGGGAAGGACTGTTAATTGTCGGTCAAAGCGGTGCTGGGAAGAGTTCTTTGCTGCGAGCAATTGCGGGTTTGTGGGAATCGGGAACGGGCCGTTTGGCGCGGCCGGAACTCGGAGAAATGCTGTTTTTGCCGCAGCGTCCTTATATGATTTTGGGTAGTTTGCGATCGCAACTTTTGTATCCCAACACCAGCAGCGAGGTTGATGAGGAAAAATTGCGCCGCGTTTTGGCATCAGTAAATTTAGCAGATTTGCCCGACAGATTGGGCGGTTTTGATGCGGATTTAGATTGGGGTGAGATTTTGTCGCTGGGAGAACAGCAGCGTTTAGGTTTTGCTAGATTGTTCTTGACGGAACCGAGATACGCTATTTTGGATGAGGCAACAAGTGCTTTGGATTTGAAGAACGAGCAACATTTATACGAGCAGTTGCAAGCCACTAAAACTACGTTTGTGAGTGTCGGTCACCGATTGAGTTTAGCGAAATATCACCAGCAGGTTTTGGAACTTGTGGGCGATGGAAGTTGGCGGCTGCTTTCGGCGCAAGAATACCGCGCTAGTGCGAAGGTTTTTGGGTGATATAGGGCTGCTTTCAGGGATTGTACATTTACCCGGTTGTGGGGAAAGCGGTGGGTGGAGGCGCGGTTGAAGATTTATAGTTGGGTTCTACAGATTAATCGCCGCGCCTCCACCCACCCTATAATAGGTTCTACTAAAGTTGTATTCTTTTTTTGAAGTGGTATCACGATCGATCTTTTGGTATAAATATCTCAAACTGCCCAAACAAAAAGCAAGCTGAACTTTGGGGGATTCGATTTAATTGCTCGCCCGCGAGAACTCACACAATATAATGGAAGATAGATTTTTAGTATAGGCGAGATTCCTACCTTGACTACTCCGATTCCTCAAAACTTTGTGCAAACGATCGCCAAGGAGCGCGGCGTCACAGATGCCGAGTTAGAAACAGTCTTTATGGCTCTCGACGGTCAATCTACGGCGACAATTGCAACCAAGCTTGGCATTAGCGACATCGCGGTTCGCAAAAGACTCGGCGAAGTTTACAAAAAGTTTCAGATCGGGGGGAACGGCCCTGGAAAGCTTTCGGAATTGAGGCATCAGTTGCTGTTTTCATACCACACCGAGCAGGGAACGAGCGATTTTAGTCGAGGTAAAGGATCTCTATTCAACCTGACGGCCGGGGGCCGACAGCAAGATTGGGGTCAAGCACCCGATGTTTCGATTTTTTACGGACGGACTGAAGAATTAACTACTTTAAAGCAGTGGACCGTATCAGATAATTGTCGCTTGGTAGCGCTGCTGGGTTTGGCTGGTACCGGCAAAACAACTCTGTCGGTGCAGTTGGCAAAACAGGTACAGAATGAGTTTGATTTTGTGATTTGGCGATCGCTGCGATCGACACCACCACCATTCGACTTCCTAAGTAACTTAATTGAACTTTTTTCTCACAAACAAAAACCCGATCTGCCGTTAGCAGATCCCTCGAAGAGGATCGACCTCAACGGCAAAATTTCGCGCTTGGTCGAGTATCTGCGCAAGCACCGCTGTCTGCTAATTTTAGATGATTTTGAAGCGGTTCTCAGACCCGAAGAACTAGCGGGACACTACCGCGAAGGCTACGAAGGATATCGAGATTTAATTGTGCGGCTCTGTGAAGTCAATCACAATAGCTGTGTAGTGCTAGTTAGTTCGGAAGAACCTACGGAACTGGCTTTGCTGGGGGGAGAAAAAGTGCGGTCTTTAAAACCTGCGATTTCCGAGGAAATTGCCCGGGAAATTTTCCAAGAAAAAGGTTTGTCGGCTCAAGATCGAGAGTGGAAAATATTGTTATCCCGGTACGGAGGCAATCTGTTGGCGTTAAAGATTGTAGCGACAACAATTTACGAGTTTTTTGAGGGGAATGTTTTCAAGTTTTTGGAAGCAACGGCATTATTTATTGAAGAACATATCAGCAATTTGCTGGCCCAACAGTTCGATCGGATGTCGAGTTCCGAACAAGAGATTGCCTACTGGATGGCTATTGCTCAAAGCCAGATTTCTCTGGCGACTTTGCGAGAACAGATGTTGGTCAATTCCTCGCTTTCGGATTTGCTTAAAAATCTCGATTCTCTGGGTCGTCGGTCGCTGATTGACAAAATCAGTAAGGGCGGGGAAACAGTTTTTATGCTTCAGCCTTTGATCGTGCAATATGTGACCGACAGATTAGTCGAGCAGATTCGAGCGGAGGTTTTGGAGACGGTTAAGACGCAAGAAATAGAAAGAATGGGGCTGTTGAAAACTCACAATTTGAGCGTCTGTATTGCTAAAGGAGAAGGGGGGAAAGAGGCTCGAAGCCGCTCTATTTTAGAATCAGTTAAAAATCGATTGCAAGTGTTGTTTTTGAAGACTACAGGCTCTGAAGAACCGCTAAATATCTTAAAGAAAGTTGCCTCCGATCTGGAGGATAAATCGATGCTTGAGGTGGGATATGCTAGGGAGAATCTGGCGGCAATTATTTCGGAACTTCAGTCTTAACAAAAAAGCGATCGCCCTTTGACAAAAGCGATCGCCCGACTTTCAACACAAACAAAATTCGATAAAATTATTTGACAATGCCAAAAATCGATGCCGATTCAGACCCTGTAATTTTGCCCAAAGTCGGAGCTTTTTGAGCTTGGGCAATTTTGGGAACCAAAAATCCCTTCGCATAAATCTGAGGATTGTCCTGAGCGATTTGGATGTAAGATTGGCGGACTGTGGCATTCACCGCCACAGTTTTCGCGTCGTAGACTTGCATCGCCATTTTGGGATAAAAACCAATGCCGACAATCGGTATCAAAAAGCAAAATGCGATCGCCACTTCCCGAGGTTTAGCATCAATAAACGGTGCATCACCAGGCAAAACGCAACTATTACCAAAACAAACCGCTTCATCCAGATTCTTTCTCTGATTCTGCAAATTTAGATCTTCAAGGTCGCAAGCCGCTAGTCTCCCACAGTTGTAAAATAACTGTCGCAGCATCGAGAGCAAATAAATCGGCGTCAAAATCAGTCCCACTGCCGCCAGGAACACTGTCACCGCGCGGAAAGAACCGCTGTACATATCGCTAGTTGCGACGCCCACAAACACTGACAGTTCGCTAGCAAAACCGCTCATTCCGGGGAGTGCCAAAGATGCCATCGCGCCTGCGGTAAACAAGGCAAACACTTTCGGCATGACTTTCCCAATCTCGCCCATCTCGTCCATGATCATTGTATGGGTGCGATCGTAAGTAACGCCAGCCAGGAAGAACAACACTGAGGCGATTAAACCGTGGGAAATCATTTGCAACAGCGCCCCGTTGATTCCCAAATCCGTGAAGGAAGCAATACCCAACAACACGAATCCCATGTGAGAAATCGACGAATTCGCTAAGCGGCGCTTCATGTTTGATTGCCCGAAGGAATTCAGCGCGCCGTAGATAATGTTTACCACGCCGAGCACCGCCATAATCGGTGCAAAGTAAACGTGTGCTTGGGGAAGAAGTTCCAAATTCAGCCGAATGAGTCCGTATCCGCCCATTTTCAGCAATACGCCGGCCAGAATCATCGACACGGGAGAAGATGCTTCACCGTGGGCATCCGGTAGCCAAGTGTGGAAGGGGAAAATCGCCAGTTTCACACCGAAAGCAATTAACAATCCCGCATAAAGCAGTAATTCCATGCCCAGCGGGTAGTCTTTCAAGCCTAGTTCTACCATGTCGAAGGTGGGGGTGCCTCCGCCGTAGAATGCCATTGCTAAGGCAGCTATCAAAATAAAGATGGAAGCGCCTGCGGTGTAAATCAAGAATTTGGTAGCTGCGTAGCGGCGGTTTTGTCCGCCCCAAATCGAGATTAGCAGGTACACGGGAATTAGTTCTAGTTCCCAGACAATGAACAGCAGCATGATGTCTTGGGCGACGAACACTCCTATCTGTGCGGAGTACATCACCAGCATTAAGAAGTAGAAGAGTCTCGGCTTGCGATCGACTTCCCATGCAGCAAAAATAGATAGCGTCGTCACCAATCCCGCCAACAGTACCAGCGGAACTGAGAGTCCGTCAACGGAAACAGACCAGTTGAGACCTAAAGAAGGTATCCAGGAATATTGTTCTACGATTTGGAAACTAGAGATACTCGGATCGTAATGAGTCCAAAATACCCAGCACATTAATACAAAATCTGCAATGCCTACGCCTAGGGCATACCAGCGCACGGTTTTGCCCTCTGTATCGGGCAGAAAAGGGATGGCGAGGGAAGCGAGCAGGGGTAGGATGACAATTGCGGTCAGCCAAGGAAATTGATCCGCTATCATGATAGTGAGAATAAATACTTAGTTGGAAGTTACCAAGATTATAATACTAAATTTAATCAAAAATTAAGATTTGTAAATAAATCTTTTTTTTTTAGAAATCTGCAGAGTAAATCCGATAAACACAACTTGCTGCAAAAGTCAAGAAGTTTTGCAGTTATGAGTCAGGAGTCAATCGATTTTAGATT
>JAICRN010000589.1 GCA_025937335.1 Microcoleus sp. TY_ISSM_2_bin.22 | reverse complement strand
GTTGCATTTTTTTTATAATAGGTCTTAGCTAATATTTTGAGACTGAAATTTTGATCCCCCCTAGCCCCCCTTAAAAAGAGGGGAATTTTTCTTTAAGTCCCCCTTTTGAAGGGGGAGTTAGGGGGATCTTGACTCAGGTAAAAACGAGATTTATCAAGGCTTTCAGGCAATTGTTAACACCAACGGGCTCTGGAAGTTCCCCTGCATAAATTGCGCGCGATCGACTGAATTTGATATGATAAAAAATTACCGATTACTAATTACCAATTACCCCTGATTATGAATATTGTTTCTGTGTTACAAGTTATCTGGTCTTTGTCTGCTTTAGGACTTGTGATTTTTGTGTTGCTGCACAGTCCTAAAGGCGATGGTATTGGAGGAATTGGCGGACAAGCTCAATTGTTTACCAGCGCCAAGAGTGCAGAAACGAGTCTGAACCGGATTACTTGGGGTCTGTCTATTGTTTTTATGGGTTTGACTGTGATTTTGAGTGCTGGTTGGTTGGCGCCTAAGTTATAAGATTCCATATCACGGGCGAGACGCCCGTGCCACATTAGCTCGCGGGCGAGACGCCCGTGCCACATAAATAAATATTGTGGGGTGGGCTTCTAGCCCGCCCTAAAGATTAATTTTAAGTGCGGTTGCAAAAATGCGGTTGGGGAAAGTGACATTAAAACCTCGATTGCTGGCAGGTTTGGGAGTGGCTGTATGTTGTTTTAGCTTGATAATTTTTACTCAGGTTAATACTCCGGCCGCGAGTCTTTCTTCTCTCCCGAATAGTTTGCCAAATCCACAGGTTCACCCTTTGCCGCCAACGCTAGCGACTTGGCAAGATTCGACGGATAGCGGTGATTATTTTGACCAGGTTAAGCCACCGAATTTCGGTCATTTGTTGTGGTCTAAGTTTCCGATTCAGGTTTATGTTGAGCGTCCAGTTGATGCTAATAAGTCTGAAGAATGGGTGGCGACTGTGTTGGATGTTGTCCGGGAATGGGGGGTTTATTTGCCTTTGGAAGTGGTGGATAGTTCTGAGGTGGCTGATATTAGGATTTTACGTCGGGCTCCGCCTTTGCGTCAAGGGGTTTTGCGATCGCGTTCTGGAGAGGCTACCTATGAATTATATGCCCGTCGGGATGGGGATAAAACTGTGTTATCTCATCGGTTTTCGGTTTATTTGAATCCGACTCAAGTGGGTAAGTATATTCCGGCGACGGCGCGGCACGAGTTGGGTCACGCTTTGGGAATTTGGGGCCACAGTTTGATGGAAACTGATGTGCTTTATTTTTCTCAGGTGAGAAATCCTCCGCCTATTTCGGCTAGGGATGTCAATACTTTGAAGCGCGTTTATGAACAGCCGACTCGGTTGGGGTGGTAATATTAGTTTTGATATGTAAAATCGTGTCAGTAAAAAGATGAAAGATGAAGCTTTTGGCATTGTGCCAGTTTTTGCGACTGAAACTGATATTTTGTTTTTATTGATTCAACATCAAGCGGGACATTGGGCGTTTCCTAAAGGTCACGCGAATCAGGGAGAATCGGCGCTAGAAACGGCGAAGCGGGAGTTTGAGGAAGAAACTGGCATCCGCGATTGTGAAGTGCTTGAGGAGCCTAGTTTTGTGGAACGTTATTCCTTTGTTAAGGAAGGGAAGCCTAGTTCTGTGCAACATTATTCCTCTGCGAAGGAAGGAGAATCAATCGAAAAGACTGTTACTTATTTTTTGGCTTTTGTAAATTCAATGGAAGTTCAGTTGCAAGTAGAGGAAGTTCAAAATTCGGCCTGGAGTTCATTTGAGGATGCAGTTAAGCTGATTACTTTTGATGGGAATCGGCAAGTTTTAAGGGAAGTAAAAGCATTTTTGGACGCGAGGAAGGAGTGTTAATCCGTCTTGGATACACACACTTATTTATGTAGGATGTGCATTGTTCACTTTACGCTATAAGTAGCCTGTTAAAGCAGTTTTTGCTTCCGCGAATGTTAATATCTAGTCCGGTTATACGATCGCAACTAAGTTTGTAGTAAGGACTTTAGTGCTTAGTGACTGCAAGCTTTAAGAGAGAGCTCGATTCCTTACTACAAACAAATTATTTGGTTAGATACCCAACTTCTTCAATAAGTCGGGTATCTAGGTATTCGGTGTGATTATTTGTTGATTTTCTGCGCTTCTGCGTGGTGTTGCAAGCGAGAGAAAACGTTGTAGGCATCGGGGCCGGGATTGTCATGTTCGACTGCGCCGTCGATGGGGCCGTCGATGGCTTTCCAAGCAGGAATTCCGCCTTTTAGTTCGGCTACTTTTCTAAAGCCTGCTGCGCGGAGAAGATTGGCAGCTTCGGCGGTTTGTTCGTCGTTTTCGCCGTAGATGTAGATGTCGCGGATGGGTTCTAAACTGGATTGTGCGCGATCGACTAATTCGTCTATTGGCATCGGTACGGCGCCGGTAATGTGGCTTTTGGCGAAGGTTTCAAAATCGCGGGCGTCGATGATTGTGAGTCCGGGTTCGCCCCAATCTAAACGCGCTTTGAGGTCGTGGCTAGATGCTTGAGCTTTTAAACCGGGAGGGGTGGGAGTAACGTCGGGAAGTTTTTCTTTGATGTTGGAAATTTGGTCGGGAATAGTTTTCATGGGTAAACTGTTGTTGAATGTTTTGATTGCCATTGCAATGTAACAAGATGCCTAAGTTAAATTCGTCTTTCTAAAGGCTGAATCGATGATTGAACTAAAGTAGCAGTTAGGCTGGTTTGCTGGTTGTTAACTGCGGTTGAGATCGCTATATTTGTTGAGGTTGCTAGGAGGTAGCGGGCTGTGCTTAAAATTGTTTCGATCGCATTTACTGCGGAGAATTTAAACTGCGATCGCTCGTTTTATCCGCGTATTTTATCAAAAAATCACATTTTAGTCAATCAGAATTATTCTCAAATAAAATTTGCATGAGTTGTGTCCAGCGCTGCTGGAGATTTTGCGGAAAAGTTGAGATGTTTGTCAGCAAGATTTCTGATAAAATTTGATAGTAAGAACAAGTATTTAAAGGTCTGGATATGTCAGAGAAAGATGAAATTGCGGTGTCTCAAACTTTGACACCTGAACAGCAAGCGGTTTGGGATGCGAAGGCGAAAGTTCGGGTACTGCTGAATTTGTGGGATTTGAGCGGCGGGAAGATGAAGGTGAAAAAGGGGGATTTGACTAAGCGAATTGTGCGGACTAATGAGACGAGTCAGAGATATCTGGAAGTGCTCGCCGAGTTGCAGGCGAGTGGGGCGATCGAGTATTCGCTGGTAAATCGGGTGACGCTGGTGGAATTGACGGCGAAGGGGAAAGAAGTTTTAGCGGAAGGCTTGAAAAGTAAGGATTCTCTGTTTGAGTTTGATGGTTCTCAAATTGGTACTCGGCTGGGAAATTCTTTGTTGAAGTGGATTCGGCATCAGGATGGTGCGGGGAGTGTTGCGGTTGAGAAAGGGAAGGGGGATGTAGGGGCGATCGCATCTTATGAGGATTTTAAGGCTGTGGCGCTGGATGTGTATGACAGCTTGAACCGGGATTATAACTTAGACGATTTAGTGCCGATTTATCGGATGCGTCGGGCGATCGGGGAAAGGGTAGGGCGATCGGAGTTCAATGAGTGGCTGTTGGAAATGCAGGCTAATGACATTTTTCAGCTAATGTCCGGAGAAATACCAGACATTACCCCAGACAAACGCGAGGACTCAATCACCATCTCTGGCGTTGGATTTCGTAACTACGCCAAGCGCTTGAACGCCTAAAATTGCCCTGAATCTTTTTGTAGTTCGTTACCTCACAGCCAATCATTATGGACAATTCAGCCGCATCCCCCATAGAAGTTCTCAACGCTGCTATCCAAAGTCACAACCCATTTAGCAAAACTAGGATTGTCACAGAAC